>SIBJ01000159.1 GCA_009695195.1 Pedosphaera sp. | reverse complement strand
CGAAAAGTGGGGCCAAACCTTGACTCCTGTCGGACACCCCTTTATCACTCCTCCAGAGCGTCGCTTCGCTCCGACCACTGTCCGACAGCCCCGGAACACTGTCCGACATGAATCGGAACAGGTGTCCGACAGCATTGGGATCCGCACTCCTTCCCGGCGAGCAAAATGCCCAGACCGCAGTGCGCTTCGGCCCGGTCAGCGGCCAGTTGAACCGCCAGCCGATAATGACTGATGCCGTCATCGAGCCGGCCCGCCGAACCCAACGCCCGCGCCAGACTTATTTGATGGTCCGCATTATCAGGTCGCAATCTCAACGCCGTCTCGTAGCGCGTGATCGCCTCGTCCATTCGCCCTTGTAAAATCAGCGCGTCTCCAAAATTGCCGTGGGCCTCCGCATAATCTGGTTTCAGGCGAATCGCTTCCCGCAACTGCACGATGGCGTCATCAAATCTCCCGGTCTTCCCCAACGCGGCGCCGAGGTTGTTGTGCGCTTCCGCGTAGTCCGGCAGCAGACTCAATGCGGCCCGCCACTGCTCGATGGCTTCCACCAGTTCGCCGCGTTCGGCCAGCGCGCTGCCGAGGTTGTTATGCATCAGCGCATTCTCCCGCGTCACCGCCAGGGTGTGCCGGAAAAGCGTGACGCTGTCCCGCCAATAAGCGGTTTGTTGTCGCGAGAGAAAGATGCACGGCAGCAACGCGACCGTCGCGATGCCGGTCAAACCCACCGTCCGATAACGCCAGCGCGCGACCAACGCGTGAACGCTCCAGACCAGCATCACAAACACACCGATCAATGGAATGTACGTGTATCGGTCCGCGCGCGCGTGCCCGCCGATTTGAATCAAGCCGATGGCCGGCAGCAAGGTGATCCCGTACCAGAACCATCCCACCGTAAGTTCCGGGCGGGAACGCGCCAGCCGCACCACTGCGATCGTGACCGCCAAGCCGAGCAACGCCGCGGCAGCCACCGCCGGAAGCGGGAAAGAACGCGGATAAGGATAATAAGCGGCGAGATCAACCGGCCAAAGAACCTGTCCGAGATAACGCACAGACGAAAGCAGCGCATTGGCGACGCGGCCTGGGACGGGAAATTCCGCTGCACCGGGAAGCGCGCCAAAACTTTTCTGCCCGGTGACGCTGATGGCCCCCGCGAAAATTGCGGCGGCAAAGAACGGCAGCTTTTCCACCACCAACTTTCTCGCCCGCGAAAACCATCCACTTTCCGGCCCCGCCTCGAATCGGCGCAACGGCCACCAATCGAGCAGCAGCAAAACCAGCGGCAACGTCATCACACTGGGCTTGCTCATCAGCGCGAACACAAACATACCGAGCGCGACGCCGTACCAAACTTTGGACTTTGGACTTTGGACTTTGGACTCTTCGACGTATCGCGCGTACATCAGCAACGCCAGCATCCAGAAAAACCCACCCAGAATATCTTTGCGGTCTGAAACCCACGCGACCGTTTCCACGTGCAACGGATGCAACGCGAACAGGGCCGCGACCGTGGCGCTGCGCCACGTGGCGCCCGTCAGCCGCCGCAGCGCGAGGAACAGCAGCACCGTGCTCGCTGCGTGCAACAACAAACTGGTCAGATGATGCCCGCGCGCGCGCGTCCCGAAGAGCTGCCAGTCGAGCATGTGCGAGAACCAGGTCAGCGGATGCCAGTTCCCCGCGTCGAAACTCGTGAACGCCCAGCGGACATTCTCCCACGTGAAACTTCCTTGGACATGGACGTTCGCGGTGACATAGAGCGGATCGTCGAGATTGACGAAGCCATTCCCGAGCAACGGAAAGAAAACTCCGATCACGAGCACAGTCAAACACAGGCTGATGACGAATAATATGCCCCGGCCCGGTGACGTATCCGCCATCGCCTTTCCGCCGGAAGTTGAGTTTTTCTTTGAGTTGCGTTTCGCCATGGATGAACGATCCGGATTTTTCAGCCGCCTACTTCAAACCCGCCGCCGGCGGCCGCCATGGTTTCGCCAGTTTGAAATTTTCCAACATCAGCCGGCACTCTTTCGCCAGTTCGTTGCGACCGGCGAATTCGGCCAGCGCCTGCGCACTCGACGCCGTTGCAATGGCCTCAGTGAATCGTCCCGCCTCGGCCTGCGCTGCCGCGAGCGTTTTCAATTTCACCGCGTCTTTGCGCGCGGTCAGTTCGCAGGCGCGCTCCGCCATTCGCATGGCTTCCGTTCCATTTCGAAACTCCGCGCGCTCGTCCGTGGCCAGAATCCACGAAAGCCCGTCGAGCGCGTCGGGAAAATCCGGTTGCGCGAGCAGCGCGGCGGCGAAATGCGCCATCGCCTCGCGGGTCTGCCGCAGGTTCGCGAGCGCGATGGCAAACTGACAATGCGCGTTCGCATCGTTGAATCCCGCACCTACCGTCTTGCGGAACAGTCCTGCGGCCTCGGCCCATTGCGCCTGCTGGTTCAGGGCGAGCGCGAGATTGAATTGTGATTCCGCGTTCGTCGGACTCAGGCGCAGGGCTTCGCGCAGTTCCACCGTGCCGTCGGCGAGCCGGCCCTTTTGCAGCAGCAGAATGCCGAGGTTGTTGTGCGCCTGCGCCAATTTTGGATCCAATTTCAGCGCCGCCGAGTAATGCTCGATGGCGTCGTCCAGCCGTTGCTGCGCGTGGCGAATGCGCGCGAGATTGTTGTGCGCGACCGCCGAGTCCGGATTGAGTTTGAGCGCGGCGAGGTAGTGCGCGGCGGCTTCATCGGCGCGGTTCAATTTGCCGAGCGCGGCCCCGAGCAGGACGTGGGCGGCCTCGCGCAACGGCGGATACCAGAGCGCCTGACGGTATTCGGCGACGGCGGTTTCGAGTTTTCCCTGCTGATCGAAGGCGTTGCCGAGAAAGAAATGCGCCTCGGGATAACCCGGCTTGAGCCGCAGAGCGGTGCGGTAGCGCGCGCTGGCTTCGTCCAGTTGGCCGTCCTTCGCGAGCAGACTTCCCAACATCGTGATGGCCATGTGATTGTTGGGCACGATGCGCTCGGCGTGGGCAAAAAGTGTGCGCGTGTTCTGCCAATGGCTGAGTTGCGCCGTCGTGGCGGCCAACAGCACCACCGCCGTCACGACCGCCAGACCTCCGAGCACCTTCCGATTCCCGACCAAATCCGCGACGCCCCAGACCAGCGCCACGAACAATCCGATCAACGGCAGATACGTGTAGCGATCCGCCCACGCCTGGTCCCCGACCTGGACCAACCCGATCACTGGCACCAGCGTGCCCAAGAACCACAACCAGCCCACGAGCACATAACTTTTTCGTGCGGCCAATTTCACCGCGAGCAAACTGACCGCGACCAGCAGCATCGCCGCGAAGACGATCTGACCGGCGCCGACACCGGTTTCGTACGGGTAGTAAACCGACAAGTGCCGCGGCACGAACATCGCGCCAATATAATGAGCATAGGAGAGCAGCGCGTGAGCGAACCGTTGCGTCATGGATAATCCCGCCGTCGAGACGATCGCCGTCTTCTGCGCCGCGACCGTCAACGCGCAAGCGCCGGCGCTCAAGATCAGGAACGGGATTTTTTCCAAAAACAGCCGGAAGCGGGTTGAGGGTTGAGGGTTGAGGGTTGAGGGTTGGCGTCGCCTCAGCGGCCAGTAGTCCAACAGCAGCAGGACGAACGGCAAAGTCACCGCCATCGGCTTGCTCATCAACGCAAGCGCAAACAGACCGAGCGCGCCGCCGTACCAGACTTTGGACTTTAGACTTTGGACTTTAGACTCTTCCACGTATCTCGCGTAGGCCAGCAACGTCAGCATCCAGAAGAACGCGCACAAAACGTCCTTCCGTTCCGCCACCCACGCCACGGATTCGACGTGCAACGGATGCCAGCCGAAAAGCGCCGCCACGCCGGCACTTCGCCACCGTGCGCCCGTGAGGCGGAACAGCACGAGAAAAAGCAGAACGGTGTTCGCGACGTGCAGTGACACGCTCGTCAAATGATGGCCCGCCGGGTTCGTGCCGAAGAACTGGCAATCGAGCATGTGCGAAAGCCAGGCCAGCGGATGCCAGTTGCCGGCGTGAAAGCCGAATGACCAGACCAAACCTTTCGTCGTGATCCCGGCTTGGACGACCGGATTCTCGGTCACGTACTGCTGATCATCGTAGGCGACGAATTCGTGGCGCCGTGCCGGCAGATAAAGCGCCAGCGTGATCAGGCCCAAGACCAGGCAGATCAGCGGAGAGAGCGGCAGGCGGCGCGTCGGGGTTTTCACACGGACGGGATTGTGCGAAGTCAGCCGGGCAATTCAATCGCAAACGCGGTCGTGTTCCTGTGGCGACGAGGTGACGAGTCGTTCAGGCGAAGCACTTCTTACGTCGTGCCCTACAGCCAAAACGGACCACGACCGCAATCGCCATCAAGGTCTTGAATTCGAACCCTAGGTGACGCGGGAATGCCCTGCTTTTTTTGCCGGTTTTTTGCGCACAATCGGCTTGCAATCTGGGCGACCAGTTTTAGAGTTTGATACAGATAAAACCAAACCAGCAAACTGAAGCCGGGCAACGAAGTGCCCGAATAAAAAATATGCCAACCGTTCTTCGCCACCGCTCCCCGCAAATCCGTTCACGCCGGGGATTCACCCTGATCGAACTGCTCGTCGTCATCGCCATCATCGCGATCCTGGCGGCGATGCTCCTGCCCTCGCTGGCGAAAGCCAAGGCCAAGGCGCAAGCCATCAGTTGCCTAAACAACATGCGGCAATGGGGTATTGCCGAGCAGATGGGTGCCAACGACAACAATGATATAATTCCGCGCGACGGTACCGACAACGGCGGCCAGTACGGCGTGGACACCGGCGCGGTCACCGGTCCGGGCAGCCCGCACGATGAAAACGCGTGGTTCAATGCTTTGCCGCCGCTGATGGGGGAATCCACGCTCGGTACTTACTACGACAATTCCACCGGCAACAAGCCCGCCACGATGCCGTATCCCGGTGGCAAAGGTAAAGTCTGGCACTGCCCCACCGCCAAGGCCGATGCCGGGGACACGTTCGTTGGCGGCGGGCAATTCGGGTTCTTCAGTTACGTCATGAACCTCGATCTGAAGTTATTCAAGGACATCGGAAAATTTGCCGTGCAAGGCAACAGCTATACATATCCGAACATGCCCAAACTTTCGGCCCTGCGGAAGACCTCGCAGCAGGTCTTGCTCACCGAGGTCGCTTTTAGTCCGACGCTGGAGAACTACACATCCACACCCGCGCGCAATGGCATTTTTCCCGCCGCCCGCTGGTCGTACTTTCCCAAGCGCCACAATGACCGCGGGGTGATTGTTTTCTGTGACGGGCACTCAGCGATCTTCCAATGGAAATATGTTTACAACGTAGGCGCACCAAACCAACGCGTGGAAGTGTACAACCCCGACATTTGGTGGAATCCCAATCGGGATATCTTTCAGTAAGCACGTTCCGGTAGCCAAGCGAGCACCTGCGCGACCGCACCCGATCCCAATGCGCTCAATCCTCCAGTCGCAAATCGCCGCGAATGGAGGCCGAATAACCATCCACTGACGTTCGCGACAACTCCCGGACAGCGTTCATTTTTCAACCATTCGACTAGAGCGTATTAAATAAAACTGTAGCCATTTCGGAAGCGGTGTGGGAGCGTTCTGGGCGTGAAAACACTCTCACTGGATTTGCGGGAACGGATTCTGACCGCCTACGATCAGGAGGAGGGCAACCGGGCGGAAGTGGCCCAGCGGTT
>SIBJ01000049.1 GCA_009695195.1 Pedosphaera sp. | reverse complement strand
AAAGAAAACCCGCAACGCAAACGTGAATTTGCGTGACAGCCCGGCGGCGGCGATTAAATTATGCGCCCTCGGACGACCCTATCGTCTAGCGGTTAGGACACTGCCCTTTCACGGCAGCGGCCTGGGTTCGATTCCCAGTAGGGTCGCCACTCTCTCCGATTCTGTGAACTGGGCCCAACTGTTTTGCGCCGGAGTGTTGACCCGCCCGCGTGTTGGGTTAAATTTTCCCCGCATGGCAGCGGCAAGTCAGGTTCAAAACAATCTTCGGGATGCGATGAAGGAGGCTTTGCGCATTCAAAACCGGTTCGTTGCCGAACCCCTTTTCGCCAAGACCGGGCGCGGTTATTTGAAAAGTGAAGGGGTCGCGACTTTGCAGAAGATCAAATCCAGCCTTCGCTGCCGCACTGCGTCCAAGTCCAAATGAAGAAGCGTTGGTTGAAGGATTAGCTGTTGGCGACAGTGGTGGCCATGTCACAAGTCAGTCCCGATCTGTTGCCAAACTATTTCTCGTCCGAGAATGGCCTCCCAAAATCCGGCTTCACCGCGCGCTGACGCAGCACCCAGCGGTAAACTTCCAAAACTTGTTTCGCTTTCGCCGCCCATGTGAAATGCGCGAGTGCGTGTTGTTGCGCGCGCGAACTCATCGCCGGCAGCGCCGAGGAATCCGCCGTCAGCCGGCTCAACACCGCGCGCAGACCGGCGACGATTTCGGCGCGCGTGCCCAGCGAAACGCGGAAGCCGGTGTGGTCCGTCACGATCTCCGCCGGGCCGCCGTAGTTCACCACGATGGGAACCAAACCGAGCGCCATCGCCTCGACCACCACCGCGCCGCCAAATTCGCGGATGCTCGGAAAACAAAACACGTCTGACTCGCTCAAGCGTTGGTGAACCTTGCCGTGTTCGACCCAGCCGGAAAGTTTTACGCCGGCTTCCAGTTTCTCGCGCGCGACGAATTCCCGCAATCGCGGCATCTCCGGCCCGTCGCCGATGAGATCGAGCACGAGTTTGCCGTCGCGCACGAGCGGCGCGGCGGCTTCGAGCGCCATGTCCGGGCCTTTGAACGGAACGAAGCGCCCGAGATACGCCACGCGTAGCGGCCGCGCGAAATTATGTCGTGGCGGATGATCGAAACGTTCCGCCTCGATCCCGTTCTCGGGAATGTAAACGCACTTGTCGTGAAACCGCGCGGGCATCTCGTCCCACGTCGAGAGCGACGCGATCATTATCGCCGAGGCCGACTCGCGCGTGGCGCGGTAGCCGGGCATCAGCTTGTAAAGCCAGCGCACGTGACTCAGCCATTCTTTTTCCTTGCGCCGGATGTCCTCGAAACCTTTCGGCCACTTCAAACCGCCATTCAGCGGGCCGAGCACGAACGGGATGCCGTGGCGCGCACATTTCTTCGCGAGCGAACTCGGCGTCGTCGGACTCAACGGCGTGAGACGATGGACGAGATCGAATTCGCCGCGCTGTAATCGTTCGCCGAACTTTTTCCAGACCTGCCGCTCGAAGAACGGATACGCCAGAGTGTAGAGCGCCGCGTGGATCGTCCACGCCGCGCCGGTGCCGCCGCGCAATTTCACGCCGAGTTTCCACGCCGGCCCGTAGGTGGCCTGCGCGTCGAGCGCGGTCATGGGAGCTTGCCACAAGCCGGTCTTTTCAATGGCGACGCGGTTGCGCTATTCGGTGACGAGATGCACGTCGGCCACCTGCGCCAGCGCGCGGGCGTGATGCCAGCCCACCAGCGCCACGCTGATGCTTTCCGGATTCGCGGCCTCCGCAATGAGTAAAACGCGGGGTTTGCGTGTCTGATTCGCCATGTGGCCGAGAAGTATTTTCATTGCGGCACGCGGAACAAGCGAATTCAGACGGATTGCGTGTTCCGTGTTCCGTCAAGTGGCGACGGACGACTCATGCTGGCGGACGACTCATGCTTGACGCAACACGCAACATGCAACACGTCTCAAGGTTTGACCCGCAGCGCTGAAATGTTTACGAGAGTGTGATGCAAGCCGATGGCAACGCCCGGGCGGTGAACTAAATCATGCAATTAAAGGAATACCTCGCGCTGGCGTTGCTTCTCTTCGCCATCCCCATCTGCACCGCGGTGATGGTTTATTGGCGGCGGGCGCGCGACCTCGGTTTATTCGTGCTCGTCTTCGGGGCGATGGTCACCTACGACCTCGACGTGAACTTCGTCAGCCGCGAATGGTATCGCGGGACGACGCGCGGCTTCGAGATTTCATTCCTCGACATCATCGCGCTCGCCTTGCTGGCCGCCATGTATCTCCGCCCGCGCAAGGGCGAGGTCCGGTTTTTCTGGCCGGCCAGCCTTGCGCCGCTGCTGGTGTATTTCGGCTACTGTTTCCTCTCCGTCTTGTTCAGCGACCCGAAACTTTTCGGCATGTTCGAGCTGTTGAAAGTGGCGCGCGGCATTTTGATTTTTGTGGTGGCGGCGAATTATGTGCGCGAGGAAAAGCAATTGCGGCTGTTCCTCTGGGCGTTGATTTGCGCCGTGGTGTATCAAGGCTGCTCGGCCGTGAAGATGCGGTATCTCGGCGGTGTGCACCGGGTCTATGGCACGCTCGAACATCCGAACAGCCTGTCGCTTTACATGTGCATGGCGTTGCCCGTGCTCTATGCCGCGACGATGGCCCGGCTGCCCCGATGGCTCCGGCGCTGCGCGTTCGGCGGCGTGGCGCTGGCGATGGTCGCGGTCATCCTCACCATCTCGCGCACCGGCATCCTGACGCTGGGACTGGTGCTGGTGGGCATTGTGGCGGCGTGCTTCTCGTTCCGGTTGAATTTGCGGAACCTGTTCATCACCGGCGGCGTGCTGTTCGCGTTGGTGTTCGGGGTGGCGTATTCGTGGAAGACGATCGTCAACCGGTTCGAAGGCGCGACGTTCGATGATGAAAAAGAGAAAGGCCGCGGCGAATACATCCGCCTGGCCGGCATGATTGTCGAGGACCGCTTCTTCGGCGTCGGCCTCGGCAACTGGTCGTACTGGGTCAGCAACGAATACGGGCCAAAGGACGGCAGCCCGTTCGTGCCCTACATCGGCACCGGCGAGGCCCCGGATCAAACCAACCCGCGCGGGTTGGAAACCGCGCAAGCGCCGCCCGCGCACAATCTCGCCGCGCTGACCGCGGGCGAACTCGGCTGGCCGGGACTGATCATTTTCACCGTCGTGTGGCTGCGGTGGTTTCACCTGGGCTTCGGCTTCCTGTGGAAGCGCCGGGCGGACCCGATGTTGCGCATCGGCGCGGGGTTGTTCTTCGCCGTGTGCGCCGCGTTCTTCCAGAGCCTGACCGAGTGGGAGTACCGCCAGACGCCGATCCTGTTCATCTTCCACATTCTGCTCGGCGTGCTCGCCGCGTTGCACTGGCGGAAGAAAAATCCGTTGCCGGAAGAAGAGCCCGCGTGAGGAGCGCGACCGGTCCCCGGTCGCCGCGGGTTGAAAGCCAGGTGATCGCCGGAAAACTCCGATTTCTCGCCGCTGTCGTGCGTGCTGCGGGCGGGGACCGCCCGCGCTCCGTTCACTGCTTCAACCACGCCGTCAACAACCCGTGCCCGTGCGGCGTCGGCTCGACTTTCATTTCGTGGGTCGTCCCGAGAACCTCCTGCAACCGTTTCAGCGCGCCGGGCACGAGGTTGTCGTGATATTCGATGCCGAACCTCTCGATGCGCAGCAACGTCTCGCGGGTCGCGGCGTTCATCACGTCAATCTCGCTGCCTTCGATGTCCATTTTGAAAAATGCAATGCGCTCCTGCTTCGCCATCGCCAGAACTTCCGCGAGTGGAATCATTTTCACGGCGGTGGAATCCGGCGCGGTGGCGGTCTCGGCGCGGTTATCAATCGAACGGCCCGTCGAATGGACCATGTGAACCCAGCCGGGTTCCTTCCCGACCGCCAGCCGATGCAGCTCGATGTTCTTCACGCCCACGGCGGCGACATTGCGCTGGAGGTAATCAAAATTCTCCGACGGTTCGAACGCGATGACGCGGCAATTGGGATTCCGTCGCGCGATGAAGATCGAAAACAACCCCACGTGCGCGCCGCAATCAATCACCACGTCGCCGTCGCGCGGTTCGTAAAAATTATTCTTGGTGTAACACTGCTCGAACCACAACTCCACGAGCGAGCCGGCGAAACCGCCCATCTGCGGCGGATGCGTAAGCCGGCAACCGTTGCGCAAAATGATCTCGGCGCACGGCGCTCCGTCCGCGAGCCAGCCGCCGTGACGGAGATTTTGGATCAGACTCCAGCCGTTTCGGAAATTCTTCAGCAGATAAAAATAAAGTGGCAGGTTCATTTCAAAAGTTTTGCAACCACGGAACACAATAAATTCGTCCTCCAGCGCCAACTTCTTCGTGCGCCAACTTCAACCGCAGAGACGCGATAGACGCAGAGTAAAATTGCTCCGTCCGTCTCTGCGTCCATCGCGTCTCTGCGGTTTTCAGGGTCCGTTCGTTTCGTAGCGATTGCGCCGCTCTGTGTGTTGCGTGGTTCATGCCGGTTTCTGGTTCGCGAGCTTCGCGGCCTCGGCGTCGCGCGTCATCAATTTGTAAATGTCGGGGATGGCGGTCACGTCGGCGGGAATCTCCGACTGATTCGTGCACAGCATCGCGTAGCTTTGCGGGTCGGTCGGATGATAGCCGTGCATCCCGCGGATCGGGCGTTCGCCCATGTGGCTCGGCACGATGAGCACGCCTTCCTGCACCAAGAAAACCAACTCACCGAAATAGCGGTCGTCGAACAGCGTCCGCATCTCTTTCATCTCGGAATCGGGCAGGATGCGGCCTTGCGGGACTTCATTCAGTGCGCGGGTGATTTCACTGCGCGCGCGGTCGTTGAAAAACCAGAAGCGCGCCATCGTGGAATCATAGACGACGACGTAATCCTCGCCGAAGCGCAACGGCAGCGGCTCAATCTTCGATTTGAGATCGAGCAAGACGTCGCAATTGGCCATGCCGTGATCGCTGAAAATGTAGAGCCGCACCTCGGCGTAATGTTGCTTCGCTTCGGCCAGCAACTTCTCCATCCATTGCTCATAGACGCGCAGCTTGGCCGGCACTTCAGGCGATTGATTGCCGACCTGATGGAGCAAACCGTCGAGACCCGGCCAGTAAAGGAACGCGAAATCCAACTGCTCCGTGGCGATGTCGGCCATCAGCGCGTCGAGGTTGGCGGCCTCGGGCTTCTCCGGCTGGCTGACGTGGTAACGGATCTCTTTCTCCTCCAGAAAATCAAAAATGTTCGGTCCGCGATTCATGCCGCGCGGCTGGAGCGGACTTTTCTTCTCGGTGAAATCGTAGAGCGAAATGTATTTGAACGGGATGTTGTAGAGATCGAAGTAGCCGCGAAAGCTGAGGTGCACCTTCACGAACTTCGAGAGCCAGCGTCGGAAAATGCGGCGGCTCGTCACTGCCGTTGGCAGCCAGCGCAACGCGCGCAGCGATTTGAACGGCGAATTCTTCGGGTCATAAACGAAGTAGCACCAGTTGCGATGTTCATCCGGCCAGCGGCCCGAAAGGATGGACGGCACGCAGGTGGAACTGTAACCGAAGACAGAGGCGAGTTTTTTCCGTTGCGGCGCGAGTTTCTGCGCGAAGGAATCGTGGCGGATGATCTCCCAGCCGCAGGCGTCCACGAAAATGAAGAGCGGCAAAAGGGGTTTCATCAAATGTTAGTCATGCGCCAAAGCGGGGACATTCTAGGAATTCCAAACGACACCGCAACTGGAACCTGACGCGGGTAGTGTCCGAATTTGTAGGCGACGAGGTGACGAGTCGTTTGGCGAAGCACTCCTGACGTCGTGCCCTACAACTAAATTAGGGCACTACCGGCGCGAGGTGCGGCTGTGAAAACCTGACGTCACGTCGAAAGGCGAAAATGTTCCCGCGGAGCACGGGTCAATGCGGGAGAGGCTGCTTTTGTGCGCAATCGCACAAAATTCTTAGGCGGAATCGCGCCGGCGGCGGAGCAGCACCAGCCCGCCGAGGAGAAGCAGCGAAAAGCTGCCCGGCTCCGGGACCGCACCGGCCATGTCCGGGGGTAAAAACATTGCGGGCGCGTCGAACTGGCTCCCATCGAAGCTTGCTCCATCCCAACTGGGCACGAACTTGGTTCCATCCCATCCGGGATCGAACCGCCGGTATAATGTGTTGTTGTTGTTGTCCGTGTCGCCGACGACGTACCACGTGCCGGCGGCGAACCACTTCGTTCCAGCGGCATAAAATCCGTCCTCGCCGTTGAACTTCTGCGAACCGTCATTAATAAGCAGCCTCCGCACGTCGGCCTGGAGCAGATGGTCGAGGGCATTGCCCGCATGTTCCTTCTGTCCGTGGGCGCGCTCGTAAACGTCGTAGCCGTTGGCATCGGCACCGCGGAAGTTGATGGTCGGATCGAGGTCGGCACCGGCCAGATGAAGGTGCTTGGCCACCGCGAAACTGGTCTGGTTCATCTCGCTCATGGGTCCATAAAAATCGCGGTCGCGGTCGGAGTTATTACCGTAGTCGTCGATCTCGCCAGGACTGGAGAATGCGGGATAGTCATCGCCGCCATCGGCCTGGTCTGGCGGTTTGAAGGGGTATACGGTCGAAAAGGCATGCTTCAGATCCGAGCGACCGATCTTCTGCCAGGCGCCGCTGCCACCCGGTTGTGCCCAGAGCGTCAATTGGAGGTGCGGGTGCGATCCCACAAAATTCTTGTTGAGCGGGAAGTTCGGATCGGTGAACAGGCCGGGTCCGGGACCCGGCGCCGGGTTGGGCATCGGAAGGGTATGAGACGTGTTGATCCCTTCGGTGATACCACTGAAGCCCTGTGGGCTAGTCCGGGTCGGGGTCATCCCGCCGGTGTTTGGGTAAACCCCCGCACCGACCACCCCATTGGCGTTTGCGGCGACCCAAGCAGTCCCAAGATTCTCGTACATGGGGAATCCCCATGAGATGGGTGTGTCTCCGACGTTTTCCGTTTTGACTGAGAACGTGAATCCCGCGCGATTACCGACGATGCCCGCCGGCTCAATTTGTTGATCGCTGGCGCGTTTCGTCAGGCTGACGAGCTTTAGATCCAGAGCGGCTACCGCTGGCTCGACCGATGCGGCGACCACAGCGCCGGCAAGGAGCCGACCGAGGCAAGAAAAGGGCAAGCAGCCCACTTTTGACGATGTTCTTTTGTTCACCCGTTCACGTCGCAAGCTCAGATTGATGAATCCCAAGCCGCGTCGCCACCAGAGCAAACCCATGAGGCCGGCGAATAAAAGCGCGGTGGTGGACGGCTCGGGAACGACCACAAACTGTCCCACTCCATCCAGCGTCCACGAGAACGCATTGTTGCCGTCGTAATCCACGACCAAGTCGTAGATGCCGCTCGGGAGGTTGAACGAGTCGGTCAGCAGCGTATCGCCGAGGTGGCCGTCGGCGTCGGTCAGGACCGTGCCGCAGAGGAGGCAGTTGAACGGATCGCCCTCGGTCCAGGTGTCCTGGTGGGGAACGATCTCCCAAGTGTAAGTGGTGCTGCCCAAAAAATTGTCGCCGACGCCGAAGATGCCCTCGTGCGCGCCACCGTTGAATGTAAGGCCTGCCAGCGGGGCAAAGGTCTCGACACCGTCCAGGGCGAAGGTGTCATCAGCGCGAATCGGGTTGGCGACGGTTGGACCGCCATGGGTGGCGACGGCGGTCTGCTTCCAGTTGTTGACGCGGACGAGGTAGGGGATGGAGGTTTTGTTGCCGGCAGTGCCGTCATCCTTGAGGTCGAAGCCGAAGCCGCGGGCCTCGTAAACGCCATCGGGGAACTTTGCATCCGCGTTGTTCAAGGCATCGGGCCGACCGGTGCCATCCGTGCCGGCTGCGCCGCCCTGCTTGGCCATGGTATTCCAGACGTTGGCCTTCTTCGGATCGGTGCCGTCGGTGTGGTTGAGAACATAACTGTAGTTGCGCGGTCGGGTGCCCGCCGTGGTGGTGTTCCGGCGCGGGTCGTAGGTTTCCTCAGCGATGGTTGTGGCGCTCTGGGTGCCCCACGGCCCGTCGAACTGCACGAGCGTGCGCTCGTTGATGTTCCTGCCGGCGACGACGCCCTGGCCCATGACCTGGTACGAAACCTTGTAGGGATTGGACATCAGCCCATTGTACACCGTGATCGTGGGGTCAATCGGATCATTGCGGTTGCCAGTGAACGGCTCGCTCCCCTGGTTGTCGCGGATTTCCTGGATGAGATTGAGCTGGCCGTTGACGAACGTGCCGGCGCGGACTCCGGGCGTGGTCGGCTTTTGGCCGTACTCAACGTAGCCGGCCACGTTGGCCCCTTTCGGTTGGAAGAATATCGGCCCGATCGTCGGTGCATTGCCGCCCGGATCTCTTTCGGGTATGGGCAGGTACTTCAGGGGATTCATGCGCGCGGGGTCGGTGATGGCGGCCTGCTCTGCGGCGGTCTTGTAGATGAACTGCCCGGGATTGGCGGGGTCGGGCTTCTTGAGGAAAGCGTCGGTCCCATTGCCGGGAATGTACTCCAAATCCAGGTGATCGAACGATCCGCCGCCGACGTTGGCCGAGCCGAGAATGAACGCGAAGTTCTGTCCCGCCGTCACCGCCGTCCCCACGTCCGCCGCCGTAAAGCCATACGTCGCGGCCCCCGATACCTTCTTGATGTGCGTATAGTTGTAAACGTTGTTCCCGTCGCTCACAGAGATGTAGGACGCATTCCCTCCCCCGCCGACCGCCGTGATTATCCCCGAAACAATCGCCCGCACCGGCGTGTTTACCGCCGCCGTGACGTCCAGCGACGAGTGCAGTTCCTGCGGGTCGTTCTGGGGGAAGTTGCCGTAGTTCTGTGAGGTGTTCGGGGTCGCGTTGATCGGCCAGAAACTCGTGATCGCCGCGCCGTTCCGCGACCAGTAGGACGAGTTGAGCGCGATCCCTGAAAAAGCGCTATTGACGGTGAAAGTGACGTTCTGGCCGTTGTTGACCAGGTTCGGGCTGGTCCAGCCAAGGATCACCTCGTTGCCGGCGCCGACACTGCTGAAGGTGACGGGTTGCGGGGTCACGGTGACGTTGATGTTGTTCAGAGTTCCGCCGGTCCCGACGAAAACAGAATTGAACATGTCCGCCTTGAACCCCGTGTTGTTGATGAAGTTGAAAGGACCTTCGGTGGTATCGCCTCGCGCGATCCCTGCGAGTGCCAGACCGATGAATCCGAAGCTGGCCAGTGTGCGATTGAGTGGAGAGCATTTACACAACGTTGAGTTCATGGTGCTGGTGGGTTTGGGTTTTACTCTTCCGCCTTTTCAGGGGTTGAGGACACGCGCCAAGTGCCGCGAGTGTACGGAGCATGGAATGTGAAGTGCGCGACGTCAGGGACATGGAGCGGTTCTACGCCGGTGCGGCATTTCTGTCAATGCTTTTGGTGTCGTCTTTCTTCGTCATAATCTTCTTGGCAATCTTAACCTTGCACGGTCCACCCGGATTAAGATCAAGAGGAAGATTAGGATTAAGACGGGGGACGGAAAAAGAACGTCAAGTCCCCTCCACTTCGGGCACGAGGGTGCGCACGGCCATGAGGAGTTGCGTGGGGCTGAAGGGCTTCGTCAAAAACAACGCCGCGCCGGAATCTTCCGCTTCCTTCCGCGTCACGTGATGCGCGCTGGCGGTGATCATGATGACGGGAATGGCTTTGGTGTCGTCGCCTTTCTTGAGTTCCTTGAGCGCGCTGAGGCCGTCCAGCTCGGCCATCATCACGTCCATGATGACCAGGTTGGGCAGTTCACGCCGGGCAAGCTCGAGGGCTTCGCGGCCGTTGAGGGCATTGAGCATCTGGAAACCGGCGCGCTCCAGATGGTGCTGGAGCAAGCGGTGCATGTACGGCTCGTCGTCAACGACTAGAACTTTGAATGCCATGCGCGTGCCTTGGGCTACCCAGACATAATCAGATAGGTTTGGTCGTCGCTCAAGAGTTTAGTCGCCTGGAATTGCGCGAGGACGTCGGTGAGTTCGCGCTTCAATTGCTCGGCGGAAGTCGCGGTGCGCGCGGCGGTTTGGAACCATTGCACGAGCCGGTCCTGGCCGAAGCGTTCGCCGGATGCGTTCAAAGCTTCGGCCAATCCGTCGGTGTAGAACAACACGCGGCATTGCGGCGGGAGGTCGAGCGTTTCCTCGGCGAAATGGGTGTCGTGCTGGATGCCCAGCGGCATGCCTTCGGGCGAAAGTTCGCGCACCGGCCCGCCGCTCGCGGTCGCGAGGAGCAGCGGACAATGCCCGGCGCTGGCGGCAACCATGCGACGGGTGGTGGAATTCAAATGCGCGAGTTGCGCGGTGATGAACATGTCCACACCGGACAATTCCTCGAAGAGCAAACGGTTCACGCGCGTGAGCAGCGCGGCGGGTTGGGACGCGAGTTCCGGCGACGCGCGCAACATGGTGCGCAGAATGACGGCGAACATCGCGGCGGGCACGCCTTTGCCCATGACGTCGGTGATGACGAGCAACTGCTCGTGATCGTTGATGCGGAGAACGTCGTAAAAATCGCCGCCGACCTGGTGCGCGCTGCGGCAGAAGGCGGCGAGTTGAAAGCCGGGCAGCGCGGGCAGTTCCTTCGGCAGCATGGACTGCTGGATGTTGTTCGCGATGTCGAGTTCGTGCGCGACGAGGCGGCTGGTGACCTGTTCCTCGTGAAACCGCGCGTTCATCACCTGGATGGCAAGAAAATCCGCGAAGGTGCCGACGACGTTCGTCTGGCCCGCGGTGAAGACCGAGCCGCTGTGACCGCGCCGGGTCGCGCGCGCCGCCGGGGTTTTGCCGATGGTGAGCGTGCCGATGAAATCTTCGCCGCCAAAGATCGGATGCACGAGGCCATGGGAATCGGGTTTCACGGAAGTCAGCGGATCCTGCGCCGCCAACGGATGCTCCGCATCGAACCAGACTTCGCGGCGCGAGGTGGCGGCTTCGAGTTCGACGGACTTCACGGTGGGACTGTATTCCTCCCGCGACAGCGGCGCGAGTTCCAACGCCGGTTCGGACGCGGCAAAGACGAAGAGCCGGCTGTGGTCGTGCGAGGTGAGCCGCAGCGTGAACCAGTCCGCGCCGGTGATGTTGAGCAGGTCGGTAAGCAGGCGATGGGCGAAATCGTTCAGGTCGCGGATGTTGGTCTGCGCGGAGCTGTACCGAAAGATCGCGGAAAGACTTTCGTAGCAGGAACTGAGTTCCTCGACCATCTCGGAGATGACGCGGTCGCTTTCGCGCAACTCCTTCGGCGCCGTCGCGGGGCGCGCGGCGCGATGTTTGCGGAGGAAGAGGACGTTCTCGCCGGCGGCGCGGAAATATTTTGTCTCATCCATCAGCGTTTGCATGAGATAGACACCGCGGCCGCTTTCGCATTCAGGATCGGGCAGCTCCGCTTTCACCGGCCAGTCGAAGCCGGCGGTATGATCGTGGATGCGCAGGTCAATGCGCGCCCAGTCGCAGAGGCACTCGACGGCCACGGTTTTTTCCTTCGCCGCGGGCGGGGTGTATTTGATGGCGTTGTTGCAAGCTTCGACGAGCGCGAGGTCGCAGGCGTTGATCTCCGCGGCGTCGCAACCGTGCGCGGCGAGGAAGTGGCGAACCTCGGCGGCGACGCGGCGGACTTCGCCGAGCTCGCACGCCAGCGTCAGTCTCAGCGCGGCGGGACGCGAGGAAACCGGGGAGTCGGCCATGCCTAGGGCTTCACGATCTCGAAGATGCGGTGCATCCGCGTCAATTCGAGGATCTGCTGCACCGAGGGCGTGGGATTGAGGAGGCGCACCATGCCACGGCGGCTGCAGGCGGTCTTGTGCAACGCGATGAGCGTGCCCAGACCGCAACTGTCCACGAAGGAGGTTTGCGAAAGATCAATCTCGATGTTTCGCTGGTTGTCGCTCATGGCCGAACGGGCCTGATCGCGAAAGGAATTTGAGTTGGCCGCCCCAAGTTCACGGACTTCGCTGATGTGCAGAGTGTCACCTTGGATTTGGATTTTCATACGACTTTTTTTTCGGAACGCCCAGTCTGGTTACCAGCCGACTGCACGTTCGCAGGTTACCGTTGTTGTGGCACCGAGTTTATCCCGGTGCCGGGTAAAGAAAAGCACAAAGCGAAACCAACCGCCAACCGGGTCAGTCCCGTCATATTTTCCAGTGGCCGCCCCGGGAACTTAGGGCAACAGGGCGCGGGCGAGGATCGAAAGGTCGAGCCGCCAACTAGCGCGCACCGCGTAAAAGCTCGCACACGCGCGCGCGTCGTCGTTGAAAGCCCCCACCACGCCCTCGGCGTCGGCCAGCGAAACCAGCCCGATGGGCGCGGCCAGCCAGAGGCGGTCGAATTCGCTTTCCAATTGCGCCACCTCGGCGGGACTGAGCGGGCGATTGCCGACCCACGCGAAATCACCACGCATGATGTTCAAAAGCTGCGGCCAGCCCCGGAAAAATCCGCGGCAGTTCGCGAGTTCGTAGTAATGGAACGTCTCCGTCGGCGAGGGCCCGTTCGTCAGTTGCGGACGCACCGCGATGAATTCCCGGAGCGAAGGCTGGTTGCGAAGTTTCGCCGTCAAGAAGTATAGCGCCGCGACGGGCGAAGTGACCAGCATCAGGACCCCGGCCGCGAGACGGCCCAGCCAGTTGCCCGCCTTCTGGCGCCGCGTGTGCCGGTTCAACGAGCACATCAGGAACGCATCCGGCACGCTCGTGCGCGAACCGTTGCGCCAGTTGACCAGCGTGCTGCCCCACGCCAGCGAGTCCCGCAATTCGGTGAACGCGCCGACAAAGGTCTCCGGTCCGATCGCGCTGTTCGCCACTTCCACGCCCGATTCGACGACCACGCGATTTTCCAAAATCGCATACGGCCCGATCTTGGCGTGCGATCCGACCCAGACGTTTTCACCGATCCAACAAGGCGCGGTCATTTTGGCGGATTCAGAAACCCGGCTGCGCAAACCAACCCAGACGCGCGGCTTGATTTCGCGCACGCCGACACGATGTCGCGTCGCGCTGTGCGGCAACCACGCCTGCACGGCGCTCACCCAACCGGTGTAGGTGTCAAAGAGCGGATACTGTTCGAGTCCGGGAAAACGATCCACGAGCTGCACGTCGCGCGGCTCCGCGGGCCAGTCGGCTTCATCTTTCGGCCGGTATTTTGAGCGCGCTTCAGCGACGGACAGTTCCCGCAACACGGGAACCACTTCCACTTCCATGCCCCAGCGTTCGCCGTGACCGATTTCCGCGCGCACCTGTTCGGGGCGATCGGTGGCGAGGACGCGGACTTCCTTGATGCCAAGGTCGGCGAGATGTTCGAGCCAGTAAGCGAGCAGCGGCTTGCCCATGACCGGCAGCAAAGCCAGCGGCACCGTTTCCGCCAGCGCGGAAACTGCGGGACGATCCGCGGGACAAATCAACAACGTCTTCATCAGTAAGCGCCTTTGCTCAACAGCACCGCGGGCACGGTCTTGGCGAGGATGACCAAATCTCCGAAAAAGCTCTGGCTCTCGATGTAACGCACGTCCAGTTGCACCTGGCCGGAAAAATCAATCTCGGCCCGCCCGCCGATCTGCCAGAGACAGGTGAGACCCGGCGTGATCTCCAGCCGACGGCGTTGTTCGAGTGTGTACTGGTCCACCTCACGCGGCAGACAGGGCCGCGGGCCGACCAGCGACATGTCGCCGACCAGCACGTTGTAGAACTGGGGAAATTCATCCACCGAAAACTTTCTGAGCCACTTGCCAACGCGCGTGATGCGCGGGTCGTTCTCGATTTTGAACGTGACCCCTTTGACGTGTTTGTTCTGCGCGAGCAGCTCGGGGAGTTTTTGTTCCGCGTTCACGATCATTGAGCGGAACTTGAACATCTTGAAATCGCGCCCGTGTTTGCCGATGCGCCCCTGCCCGAGAAACACCGGTCCACGATCTTCCAGTTTGATCAAGATCGCGATGAACAGAAAAACCGGCGCGAGGAAAACCAGAGCGAGAAAACTTCCGACGAGATCCACCGCCCGTTTCAGAAACAGCGTGCTGGCCACAACCCCGCGCCACGCCAGCCGCTTGCGCAGCACATACGCGTTGAGCCGCCAACGCCCCAACGGACGCTGTGCCACGGTGAATCGCCAAACGAGTTGCGACCTCAGTTCCTCGTCGGTCATGGCGGACAGGCTATCACAGTTGTTCATTTGTGCAAACATTCCAAAATCATCTTCACCTCGGGCGGCCCAACCACACGGTTGAAGACCATTTGCGCCCAACGCGCCTGCGGTTCGACAAACCACTCATGCATCGGCGCCACCGTGCTCCGGAACTGTTCCCGCACCGACGCCGCCGAGCGCCCTCGATTCAGCAAATCGCGTGCAAGCCGCCGCTCCAACCTTATCTTTGCCGGGCAACGTAGAAAAACGGTCAGCCCAAACAACGCGCGCAGTCTAGCCCGATGCAGCAGCCAAAGGCCATCCACGAAAACTACGGACGTCGGTCGGAAAATTCGGGTGCCGCGATGGCGCGCATGGGCCTTGAAATCATATCTCGGGACACTTGTGACCTTCCCGGCCAGACAGTCCCGCAGCACCTGCTCAAACAAATTCCAATCAATCGCCCGCGGATGGTCAAAGTTGATCCTCGCTCGCCGCGCCGCTGGCAGATGTGAGCGGTCGCGATAAAAATCATCGAGCGAAAGGCGTGCCTCCCGCCGGCCCAGCGCGGCGCAAAGCTTCTCGCACAGCCACGTCTTGCCCGACCCGCTGCCGCCGACCACCGCCACGAGAATGGGCTTCGGTTTCATGTCGTTGGAGTCTTTGCCCCGTGGATGAGCTTGCCGAACATCACCTCCAAGCCATCAATGTATTTTGCGAAGCTGAAGTTCTCCCGCGCCACCTCCCTGCCCTGCGCCCCGAGTTGCCGCGCGACCTTTTTGTATTCCAGCAATTGCTCCACCCGCTCCGCGAACATCGCGCGGTCCATCCACGGCACGAGAAATCCCGTCTTGCCGTCCGCCAGCCACTCGCGGATCCCGCCCGCGTCGAAGGCCACCACCGGCAAGCCGTAACGCATCGCCTCCAACCCCACCGCGCCAAACGGCTCCGGCCACACCGAACTCACCACCGCCACGCTCGCGTCCAGATAAAACGCCGCCATCTCCGCCGGCGGAATATAACCCTTGAACTTCACGCGCGATTCCAGCCCCAGCCGACGGCTCAATTCCTCGCACGCCGCGCGATGCCCGCCATCGCCGAGAATCACGCACTCGAACGGCTGCTTCACCAGCGCCAACGCTTCGAGCAAAACATCCACGCCCTTCCCGCGGATGATCTGCCCCGCGAACACAATCAGATTCCGCTCGCTGAACGACGCCGTCTCCCGCGCCTCATCGAACCGCGGCACGGGCGAATGGATTTCAATCCGCTCCCGCGCGAAACCATTTCGCAAAAGCTCTTCGCGCATGTAATCCGTCGCCACCACCATCCGCTGGAAACGCCGGTTCAGCGCGATTTCCTTTTTCTTCGCCGCATAACTCACCCACTTGAACGGCAGCCCGCCGCCACGATTCCGCGCCAGCACCGCGCCGCACGGAAAAATGCACGCCAGCGACGCCGGCCGCCGGCAGATTTCGCGCGTGAGCGGATGATACTTGTAACTCCTCATGCAATAGAGGTCGTGGTCGTGAACCATCCGCGCGAGCGGACGCCCGCAACCCAGCAGCGCCTCCACCGCGCCGAGGTCCGCGAGCTTGTGGACGTAAATGCAATCCGGAGAAAACTGTTGCACCGCCTCCGCGACCGCCTGCGCCGACGGCTGTTCGCCGAATGCAAACCGAATGGAAAAAAGTTCGCGCCACGCCTCCTCGCTCTTCCCGGTGGGCGGGCCGTGCAGCAACGCGAGCGCGTGGCCGCGCCGCTTCAATTCGTCCGCCGTGAGCAGCACATTCACCTCCGCCCCCGCAAACGCCCCAAACCGCTCATGCACAAAAAGCATTTTCATCACGCTGTCTGTCGGCAACGATACGCAAGGGGAAAAATCAAAACCAGAGAATTGCTCCCAGCCTCCGCCGTCTTAATCGTAATCTTCCTCTTAATCTTAATCCGGCCGGAAGAGATAAAGATTACGATGAAGATTAAGAACCCGACCCCTTCCCGCCCTCCGATTTCCGACCTCCGACTCACGCCGCCATCACGACCGGGTGGTTCACCTGTTGCGCCGCATACTCCAGACAGGCGCGAATGTCCGCCACTTCAAGGAACGGATAGTCCGCGAGGATTTCCGCTTCCGACGCGCCGCCCGCCAGCATGTCCAGCACATCCTTGACACGAAGCCGGTAATGACGGATGCAAGGCCGCCCGCCGCATTGTTCGGGATCAAAGGTGATGCGATCTGCGCTTTTCATGCGTCTCAATTAACTCCGCTACGGAGAATTCACAAGCCTGAGTTTTCCTCGGCCGGGAATGCGCCAATCCGCTCATGCACAAAAAGCAATTTCATCACGCTGTCTGGCGATAACGATACGAAATGGAAAAAATTAAAACCAGCGAATTGCTCCGGTTGAACCCCGCTTCCAATCGTCGCGCTTTTCATTACTACGGTTTGTGCGAACAGCGCAAAAGTTCGACTCATCCGTCACTCAATCTCCAAGTCGAAGTAAACGATTCCTTTCTGACGCTCGAAAAACAATTCTCCAGGTATCTGCTGCGGCTTGAAGTCTTTGGTGAACGCAGCGCTTTGACTCCACTCCGCAGAATCGAGATTCAGGTTTGTAACCGTCAGCATCGGCTTCCAGTTAGTCGCCGTTCGTTGCCAGGGAAACTGTTGGACAAGTTCGTCAACTGTTGCCTTCTCCAATTGAGCGAAGCCACACACTTTGTAGGCCGGTTTGCTTGGCGGACTGAGGGCCGAGTCCGTGGTGACCTGTTTGGAAGTCCACCAGACCGATTGAAGTTTTCCAAGCTTTGGTAGCCGCTTAACAATTGGTGCCGTATCCGTTCTCACGGTTTGCTTCACGGCTGTTTGGTTTGATTGATTCGATGATTTACCGCAGCCTGCTAACAAGAAGGTGAGCACAACGCAAAGGATGTGTTTCACGGCTGAAGCCTCGATCCTGGTCCGGCTCTTAATAGCGTTTGTTATCATCGCAAAGATTGGCGAACGGAATTTGAAGTTCAGCCGCGATACCCGGCCATCAACCCGAGCATCTCCTTCACGGCCGCCGCCAGGCCGGTCGTGACCGCGCGGCTCACGATGCTGTGGCCGATGTTGAGTTCTTCGAGATGCGGCACGCGATGCAGCGTCGGCAGGTTCGCGTAATTCAAACCGTGTCCCGCGTTCACGCGCAACCCGAGCGTGTGCGCCTGTTTCGCCCGCGCCACCAGCCGCGCCAGCTCCGCCGCGCGGGTTTCCTCATCGGCGAAATATTCCGCGAACAAACCGGTGTGCAGTTCGATGAACTGGCTGCCAGTGCGCGCCGCCGCCTCGACCTGCGCGGCATCCGGCGCGATGAACAAGCTCACCTCAATGCCGGCGTCATTCATCCGTTTGCGCGTTTCGGCCAGCGCGTGTTCGTTCCCCGCCACGTCGAGTCCGCCTTCGGTCGTGACCTCCTGCCGCCGCTCCGGCACGAGACAGACGATCTCCGGTTTCACCTTGAGCGCGATCTCAACAATCTCCGGCGAGTTCGCCATTTCGAGATTGAGCCGCGTGCGAACGATTTTACGGATGGCCCAAACATCGCGGTCCTGCATATGCCGCCGGTCCTCGCGCAAATGGATCGTGATGCCGTGCGCGCCCGCGGCCTCGCAGATTTGCGCGGCGGAAACCGGATCAGGTTCGCCGTGTTCGCGCCCGCGATACCGCGCCTCGCGCAGCGTCGCGACGTGGTCAATGTTCACACCAAGTTTCATATTCGGAGTCTAACGTCCAAAGTCCAAAGTCCAAAGTCAATCGGACAACCGCCCGCAGCCGCCGACTTTAGACTTTAGACTTTAGACTTTAGCCGCCAGACTTGAAAATGTGTCACGCGCCAAAAATTTCCTGAGCTACTGGCTGCCGGTCATCGTGTGGGTGTGCATCATCTTCACGGCGTCCGGCGACTCGGCATCCGCGCAACATTCCTCACGCATCATCGGGCCAATCGTCCGCTGGCTTTTTCCGCACCTCGACGAGCACGCGGTCGAAAGCATCGTGTTTTACGTCCGCAAATGCGCGCACCTGACGGAATACGCGATCTTCGCGCTGCTGGTCTGGCGGGCGGTGCGCAAACCGTTTCGCGGCGACACGCGCCCATGGAGCTGGCGGCACGCGGCCATCGCGGTCGGCGCAGCGGCGCTCTTCGCGGCGAGCGATGAGATTCATCAATCATACGTTCCCCATCGTGAAGGAAAATTCTTCGACGTGGTGATTGACACCTGCGGCGCAGCGTTGGGCATCCTCGCGCTCTGGTTTCTCGGCGCCTGGCGAAAGCGGTGGTGAACTGCGGTTGCTGAGGTTTGGTCTCCTGCCGAAATGAAATTCTGGACAGGAGCGCCGAGCACCGCCTCGGCCAGTCGGGATTCAACGCGAGCAACGAGCCGAGACGGTGCTCGGCGCTCCTCCAGCGAATCGTCGCTCCGGAAATTCTCTTTGGCAGGCGCTCTATTCCCCGCTTTTGAAATCCTCGTCGTTCATGTGGAATTTGTGCATCAGCCGATGTAGCAGCGGCGCGAGCATCACGGTCACGGCGGACAGGAACAGCAACCCGGCGAACAAGGCGTAAAACGACGCGAAGATTTTCGCCGCACGCGTGGGCATGCAACCGACCGGCCCCATGCCCGTGGAAATCATCGAGGCTTCGAGGAACGAATCCGTCCAGCCAAAGCCCGCGATGAAATGGTAGCCGAGCACGCCGATCCCCAATCCCACCGCGATGACTCCGCCCGCGATGGCCAGGCTGACCATCATGCGCCGGAGAAATCTCGCCCGCGTCAGGATTTGTTCGCTCCGTGATTCAAACATCACGCCGGTAAATCGCTTCGTTAAGTTGGAGTCGCCGGCGCCATCGCGCGCCAATCCGCGATGCGTTGCGCCAGTTGATCCATCGCCACGCGCCGCGCGCCGAGGGTCCACTGGCCTTCACTGTGCAACCGGATGCGCCGCTCGCTCCCGTCCGGTTGGGCGACGCGCAGGATGACATGCACCGTGCCGCTCAACGCCGAGGTGCTGCCGCCGTCCATGTTCCGTTCCACGTCGAGCAACTGCTCGTGCCGGATGGAAAACTGTTCGTTGTCGCCCCAATAAATGATCTGCGCCGCATCGAACCACATCATCCCCACGTCGTCCTCAATGGCGAAAAACTTTTTCAAACTGCTGCGGCTGGGATCCGAAAGGCCGGTCAACAAACCGCTGGTGAGTTGCGCGTCGGTGAGTCCGCGGGCGCGCAGGCGCTTGGTGATGAGCCGTTTCATGATGGGCTGCCAGATGCTGACCCAGACGAGCGCGATCTGCATCACCACGAGCGAGCCGAGAATCGGGACCATGTAGGCGACCGGCCCGGCGAGGCCGAAGTTCGCAAGCACCGGCGTGAGGATGGCGCAAACCATGAAGCCGATCCCCAGCATCACGAGCAGCGGCACGAGAATGTTCGCGAGGTAGAGCCGGACTTTGAGTCCCTTCCACACCGGCTTGGGGTAGTTGAACGTCAGACATTCCGTGAACACCACGATCACATAGCCAATGATTCCGCAGACGAGGAAGAAGCCGCCGATGATGACCATCAAAAACGAAAAGCCGAGGCCGTAGGATTCGTGCTCCGCCGGCTGACGACTCGTGGCCCACCAGAAACCAAGCCCGGTCCAGACGAGGATATTGAGCACGATGATCGTCCAACCGAGAATGACTTTGGATTTGGACGCGGGCTTTTTCTGAGGTTGGCAGTCCATTTGGTCACGCCGGGTTTTACGGCGTGAGCCAGACCGCGACACGATAGAACCGCGCGCCGGGCTGGCCGGAGTTGGTGATGGCGAAAGTGCCCTGCCCGTTCGCGATCACGGGCGCATTCGTTTGCGACAGCCACGCGCCGCCGTTGAAATTCGTGTTGCACTGCAACTTGTACGTCCGCCCGCCCTGCCACGGCGCGAACGTGAGATTCAATCCGTTGCCGACCCGCTGCGAAGTGACGGCGAACCGCGACGCCGCGTTTGTGGGGTCCGCGCCGAAAATATATTCGTCGTGCGTCGAGATGCCGTCGCCGTCGGCATCGAGCGCCGGGTTCACGCCTCCGGGAAAATAATAAGTGCTCCACCACGCGGGCACGCCACCATCCGCGCCGCTGTCCTGGCTCGCCGAATACGACCACCGCAGCGCATCGGCCATGACGACCTTGTTGGATTCGCCGGTGTTGTTGCCGATGCTCGCAAAACCCGCGGTGCCGGCCGCGAAGTCCAGGCCGCCCGCCAGCAATCGCCAGCCGCCGCCGCCGGAAGTTTGATTCGCGTGCGCGGTCACCGTTCCGCCGTTGTAATAGATCGTGACCGGCGCGTTGGTCGTGCGGTTGGCTCCCTCCGGATACCAGATCGAGACGTCGTACTTGGCGGCGGTCGCGATGGTCGGCGTGTAACCCGCCGTCGCACTCGGCGCGCCCGCCGTCGTGGTCGTCGCGTATTGATAATAGTCGGCGTACTTGTCGGGCGACGACGTGCCAAGCGTCCACACCCCGGCGTAAACCGCTTGCGGATTATCCACGATCAATCCGAGATCGGTGGAAAAATTGTACGGCCCGGAGATCGTGTCGTTCGTACCGGGGAACGTGTGGATCTGGAAAACATAATTGCTGCCCGGCACCAGACCGGTGAGCAATACGGTGTGGCTCGCGGCGGGCGCGTTTTCTATTGGCGAAAAAAGTCCGAAGCCCGGCGCCAAACCGTATTCGATTTGCGTCAGCGCCGACGGAAAGCCATTCCAACTGATGGTGGCGCTGCTGGGCCGGGCCGTGACTTGAAGATTGTTCACCGACAAGGTCGCCGCCGCCGCCAGCACGCGCACATTGTCGAACAAAACGAAATTGTCCGCCGCCGGGTTCGCGATGGACGTGTAAGGGTCGAAGTAACCGATCATCGGCTTGCCGCCGGTGTAACCGCTGGTGTTGGTGCGCTGCGCCACCACCACGCCGTTGAGTTGCCACGTGATGAGGCTGCCGATCTGCGAGACTTCACCTTGCACCCAATGTTTCCCCGGCACGCCGGCGGTCTCGTACGTCTGGCTCGGAAACAGCGAGCGGTAAAACGCGTCGCCCACGCCGTCGCCCGTCGCGCCGCTCGCCGCCAGCCCGCCGGCGGCAAAACTCAGTTGCGTCGGCGCCGCGGCGCCATTGCCGAGGAAGCAGCGATAATCACTCCCGCCGCTGCCGCCTTCGCCGTCCACGGCGAACCAGAATCCGTCGCTCGCCGTCGCCGCCGTGGTCCAGTTCACTTTGTCGCCCGCGTGATTCAATCCAAACGAGCCGTACTCGGTCGAGCCGCTGCCGCCGCCCGCGCCGCCGTTGTAATTGATCCACATGTCAAACCGCA
This sequence comes from Pedosphaera sp., assembly GCA_009695195.1. GTDB lineage: Bacteria > Verrucomicrobiota > Verrucomicrobiia > Limisphaerales > JADLHS01 > CAIKLQ01. Next base: position 9,812 of record SIBJ01000049.1, on the reverse strand, counting down.
GGCAGTAGTCGTTGCTCATCGTCACGTTGCGGGGATACAAACTCACGCCCGCCGTCGCCGCCGTCGCGTTGTTTTTGTTCACGGTGATCTTCAACCCGTGCGTCGTGCCGCCGGAGTTGGGCGCGGGCGGAATGAAATTCGTCACGCCGCCGGCGACATATTTCGCCGCGCCGTAATCGTAAACCCAGTTCGTCGTGAAATCCGAAACGCCGTTGCCCGCGCCCCAGAACAGATCCCAGTTCGCCGCGCTGTTCGTCTCGAAATTGTCGGTGAGTATCGCCGCCCACGCCGGGCCGACGATGAGCGTCGCCACGCGGCTGGTGACGGCACCTTCGGCATTGGTGACGACGACTGAAAAGCCGCCGGCGGAGGGCGACTGTGCGTTGGCGATGGAATAAATGCTCGCGGTCGCGCCGGCGAGATTCGCGCCGTCCTTGCGCCATTGATACGCGAGCGTGGCGGTGCCCGAAGCGCCGACGGTGAACGTCACGTTCGCGCCGGGTTCGACGACGCGGCTCCACGGCTGCGTATCAATCGCCGGTCCGCCCGCGACGATGGCCATGAAGTGCGACCAGTTCCAGTACTGGCCGGGATCGGTGTGGTCATTGCACGTCGGATCAATCTGCGGCCAGTTGTTGGTCATCCACGTGCGCCACGAGGCGTTCTGCCATTCGTTGTGGCCGATGATGTGGTTGCGGTCCTTCGGGATGTTGTATTTGTCGCAGAGATAGCGCGTGAGTTTGCCGGAGGCTTGATACATCGCCTCGGTGTACCACGCCGGATTGCTCACGAAGCCTTCGTGCTCCGTGCCGAACATGTAGCGATTCCAACAACGCACGTGCCACGCCCAGTATTGCTCCTCGACCATCTGCGTGATTTCACCGGCGGGATGATCGTTCGGATTATTTTCGATGTGCCCCGACGAATCGCTGCCGTTCTGCAAACCGTTCACGCAAAAATGCGCGCTGGCCTGCGTGTTGGAATTTGCGAAATAGGAAATCGTCGAGAGGTAATACCCTTCCATGTCATGCTCGACAACGAAGGCGTGCGCGCTGCCGGTCGTGTACCAGTGACCGGGGTAAGCCGAAAACCAGAACGCATTCGTGTAATCCGGCTGCGCGGCGACGGCGGGGAAGCCGACGGCAAAGGCCAGCGCGACGGCGTAGGCAAATTTCTTCATGGACGGTCTGGTTCGGGTCAAACGCTCACCGGGACACGGTGAACCTGATCGTTTGATGCCCCGCCAGCGGCGAAATGTCAACCGTTCCCTTCGCGTCCACCGTCAGCTTTTTGCCGGAGCACTCCGCGCCCGTAACCCGCCAGCCATCGGGCACGCGCGCGCGCAGCAGGATTTTCTTGGCGGGGTTGCGCGAGGGCAGATCAACTTCTGCGCGGACTTCGCCTTTGCTGAGATCGGATTTCATCTTGACCGACACCGGCCCGAACGCCGTCGGCGCGCGCACGAATTGGATTGTCTGACCGTTCGCGAGCCACGGCTTCGGCGTGGCGAAGCATAGGCGGAGAGTTTCCGGTTTGCCGTCGTCGTCCATGTCCCAGTCCTGCACGAGCAGGTAGCGCAACAGCCAAAGGAAGTAAGCCTGCGCCGTGCTGTTCGGCGGGAGATACATCGGGCGACCGTCGGCATCCAGTGCGCGCAGTCCCGTGCCCTCTGCGCCGATGAACGTTTCGCGCGTGAGACCCTGCGCCAGCTTGCCGTAAAAACTCACGAGCGCGCGGTCCACTTCGTCGAGTTGGAGCAATTTGATCGAGTAACGCAGCCCGTAGAGATCATCGAGCGCGTCTTCGTTGGCGAACAGCCCCGAGTGTTGATGGAAGCGCACCATGCCCATGCAGATGCCGCCGCGCTCCTGAAAATAATCCATCATCGCCCGCTCGCGTTCGCAGCCCGGCGCGCCGAACACGCCGGACCCGATGACGTAGGGCGCGAGCAGACACCAATAGCTGGACAACATGGACTCGGTCAAATGCACGTAAGGTTTCTCCTTCCCAAAAAACATGATCGGAATGAACGGCGGTTTTGTCGTGCGGTCTTCGCTTTGTTCGACGGCTTTCAAAATCGCCGCGCGAAATTCCTTTGCGATGCCCGTCAACCGGTGCGCCTCTTGTTTCTCACCCATGTCGTCCAGCACCGCCGCGAAATCGCGCAGCCCACGCCAGCAACCGGCGTTCGGGTTCAGCGAATAGACATGCTCGGCAATGTCGCCGCAGTACCGTTCCTTCGGAAACAGCCCGGATTCGTGCTCGCGCCCGCCGACGATGAGTTTGATTTCCTTCTCCCACTTGGGCCGCAGCGCGGCGACACCGTTCGTGTCGCGGGTCATCCAATAATAATGCGCGAATTGCTGGAGCTTGAAGCCGGCGTTGTGGAACTCGAGTTTGTCCCGCGTGTAATCGAACTGATGCGAGAGCATCGGCAAGACATCGCGGTCGTAACCCCACAGCAGGAACGCACGCGCCACGTCGCCGCATTCGGCCTGGTAAAGCCGCTCGTATTGATTGCCGGCGCTGTAGTTGGCGCGATTACTTTTCAGCAACATGAAATTGTTCGCCAGCAACGCGCGCCAGGCGTTGGTGACGAGAGGCTCGGGGACGCTCAGTGGCGCGGCGCGACCGAGCAGGGACTTCCAGACGGCGACACATTTGTCGTGTTGCCGTTCGTATTCTTTGGAGAGGCTGGCGACCTGAAGCGGCGACGCCATCGGTTGCGTCGCGATGGCGAGCGTGGCGTTGTCCACGTGGCGAAGCTTGGCCGTGAGCGTGTGCTGCGCTTCGTTCCATTCCCAGTCTTTGCTGAACCAGACCAACGCCGCGCCGTTCGTGTCGCGCACCGCCCCATCGGAAACTATCAGCGGCGCCGTCGTATCAATCAACGCCGCCACCGTGCCGGGACGTTTCGGCACGTTGAATTTTACGAACACCACGCCGTGCTCGGCGAACGGCGATTCGACGGCGGCGAAGGCTTCCTGCAAATATTCCAACTCTCCGAACGTGCCCGCGAAGTCCACCACCGGCAGATGACCGCCGAGCAAAGCCGGCGCCGCATCAAACACGTGCGTGAGGCGATTGGTCGAATTCGCGCCGACTTCTGAATCACCCAATCCGCCGACGAAGAATTTCACCGGCACACCAATCTCCTTCCACGTCTTCAGGCTCGCGCGGGCATTGACGCCGCTGCCGTTGGAGGTGAGCCGTGCTTTGTTCGTCGCGTTGGGCGCGCTGAGAATGATGGGATAATATTTGAACTCCGCGTTCACGTAGCGCAACGGCGGCAAAAGTTTCTCGAAGAATTCGTAGCTCGGCCCGTTCGATTGGCGCATCGCGGCGAGACCCCAAAGGTCCTGATCCGCTTTCAACACTTCGTCGAGCGACGGAAGATTCGTTTGCGCGGCGGAACCGGCGCTGACCCGCCCACAAATCAAAAGGGCCGCAACGAAAAGTTTTATTCCATTCATGCGGTGGGTTGGCAGCGCGCGGCGGATCATTTTGTCACGGCGAACCGCACCGTCTGCCGGCCCTTAAACGCCGAAATGTCAACGGTTCCCTTCCCGTCCACCGCCAGCTTCTTGCCGGAACACTCCGCGCCCGTCACCCGCCAGCCATCGGGCACGCGCGCGCGCAACAGAGTTTGCTTCGGCACATCGCGATGCGGCAGCTCCACTTCCGCGACGACTTCGCCGGCGTTCAGTTTCGATTCCAGACGCACCGACATCTGGCCGAACGCCGTGGGTGCGCGCTCAACGTTGATGACCTTCCCGTCTTCGAGCCAGCGCTTCGGCGTCGCAAAACACAGCCGCAATGTTTCCGGTTTGCCGTCGCCATCCAAATCCCAATCCTGCACCAGCGCGTAGCGGAGCATCGAGAGGAAGTGCGCGTTCGCCGCGCTGTTCGGCGGGCAATAAAAAATCCGCCCGCCGTCGTCCACCGGATCGAGACTGCAACCCTCGCCGCAGTTGAAGGTGTTGCGGGTGAAACCTTGCGCCAACATTCCGTAAAGCGCCACGAGCGCGCGCTCCGGATCGTCGCGGCGCATCGTGTCCAGCGCGTAGCGCGTGCCGTAAAGCGGATTGATGCGATTGTCGCTCGTCCAGAAATTGAACTGGCCGCCGCCCGAGCGAACCATGCCCATCCACAAGCCGCCGTGCTGCTCCTGATAATGCGCGATCCAGCTTTCCTCCTCGCTGCCCGGCGGAAAAATCCCGCTCGCCATCGTGTAGCCGATGATGATGTTCCAGTAACTGCCGATGCGCGAATGGAGAATCGGATCGTGAACCGGTTCATCTCCGAACAGGGCCACGGGCACGAAAGGCGGCGACGTTTTCCGCGAGATGCTCTTCTCGATGGCCGCGAGGATGGGTTTCTTGAATTCCGCCGCGACCTCGGTGTAGCGTTTTCCATCGGCTTCGCCCACGGCCTCGAGCATCGCGCCCAGATCGCGGAGCGCGCGCCAGGCTTTTGCGTTTGCATTCAGGCTGTAACAAAACGTGTGGATGTCACCGCAATACTGCTCCTTCGGAAACAGACCGTTCGGTCCGGTGCGATTGTCCGCGAGCAACCGCGCCTCGCGCTCCCAGCGCTTGCGCAACTCGCGCACCGTCTCCGCGTCGCGCGTCTGCCAGTAGTAACGGATGACATCGTTGAGCTTGAAACCCGCCTGGTGATACTCTAACCCCTTGCGCGTGAAATCCAGCAGCGGCACGATTAGCCGCTTCGCATCGCCCTCGTAACCCCACACCAGCATCGCGAGCAAGGCGTCGCTGCCTTCCGATTCGTAAAGCGCGTCGTACTGATTGCCAGCGCTGTAATGGATGCGGTTGCCGTTGATCAACTCGAAGTTCTGGCAGATGAGATGCCGCCAGGCGTTGTTCACGACCGGTTCGGGCGTCTCGACGTTCATGCCTTGTGCCAGAATTCCGCGCCAGGTCTCGACGCAAAGCTTTCGTTGTGAGTCGTAATCAAAGTTCGTAGCAGCCGAGGTCACGAGGCTCTGACTTTTTTCCGAGGAAGAAATGAGCCTCCTTACGTCGGCTGCTACGAGAGGCTTCGTTGGGATCGCCAGCGTGGCCACCGAGCCGGGTTTGAGCCGTGTCACGGCCAGACCGCGCTCCCATTTCCAAGCGGCATCGAAGAAAGCGAGCACGTGGCCCTGCTCGTCGGTCAACCGGCCATCGGCAAACTGGAGTTTTGATTTTGAATCCACGTCCACCGCCACATAGCCGTTCGTACCCTGCGTCAGATCAAATTTCACGAACACCACCGCGTTGGTCGCAAACGCCGGGTCCGTGGCGGCGAAGGATTCTAGCCGGTAAATCTCCGGCGGAAGCTGATGTTTGGGCTGATCGAGCGGCACGACGCCGCCCGATTGCACCGGCGAGCGATGCGAGTAACGGATTTCCACAATCGGCAGCCAGCCCTCGGCCAGCACCGGCTCGGTGGTGCGGTCGCGCAAGCCACCAAAAAGAAATTCATCCGGCCCGACGCGAAACTTCACCGGCGTGCCGACGTCGTTCCAACTCCGGCTGCCGCCGCTGAGATTCACGCCGCTGCCGTTGGAGATGAGCCGCGCCTTCACCTTCGCGTTCGGCGCGCTGAGCACGATGGGGTAGTAACGGAAGTCCGCGTTCACGTAGCGCGGCGGCGGCAAAAGTTTTTCAAAGAACTCGTAGCTCGCGCCATTCGTCTGCGCCATCGCCGCCTCGCCCCAAAGGTCGCGTTTGGCTTTCATGGCTTCGTCGAAGCTGGGGAGAATTCCAGCAGTGGCGGTGAGGGCCAAAAGCCCCGATGCGACGACTGGGGCCAATGGGACGCGATAGATCATGGCTTTCATAGTGATGACTGCGACCACTCTGAATTCACGGCGAACCTTGTAAACAAAAATATTTCGCCGCCCTGGAGCGCCGGTCTCCGACCCGGCTCGTTGAGTCAGCCACCAGAAACGCGCCGAATCGGAGATCGGCGCTCCAGCCGCTTCAAGGTGACGAATCCAGTTCAAACGCGTGCAGCCGCGGGCCGACCGTTGCAAGGTTATTGTTGGCAACCTGGTAGCAACGGTGGATTTTCCCTCGTCCCTTCGGATCGAGAATGAATCGGGTGAACAAACCAGCCAATTCGTGGCTGACTAGAATTCCAGTACTGCCGCCTGGAACAATGAAGCATCATGGCGGAAATGGAAGGTCAGCAAAGTGCCGTCCGCTTTGGAGGCTACAAACAGTCCGGTGTTCTGATTCCACCGGGCAAAATTTCCATTATTGGTAAGCAACTCCACTATGGGAAAGTTGACCGCATGAAATTCTCCTTCCAGCGTGGCAAAAGCGATGGCTGCAGCCTCATAGGCCAAAGCATCCGTATACATATTTTCCATGTCTGCTTTCCAATTCGCGCCACCACCGATCCCCAGGACGTGCTTTTTGTAGTGCTTGGTCCGCTTATCGCCATCTTTAAATCCAAAACATTTCATACTAAATCCTTTGGGGTGGTTTCCGGTGCAGAACTGGGAGGCATTTGCATTTCGACGCTCCGCTGTCAAGGGAGTTTTGCCTTTGCGTGGGGTTCATGTACCGCCGATTCTGCGTGGTTGCCGGCGCGCGGCAAGCACGTTCTTCGGCTTTTTCCCCGAGACCGGCTGGCGCGCTGAGGTTGGGCGGCACGTTGGGTTTCGCGTCTTTGCGTTGCCTCCGACTCGCGCCTCGGTAAACTGCGCGCGTGATTCGCAACATCATCTTCGACTGGTCGGGTACGCTGGTGGACGATCTGCCCGCAGTGTGGGAGGCGTCCAATCACGTGCTCGTGCAGGCGGGCCGGCCGGAGATGACGCTCGAACAATTTCGCGCCGAGTTCCAACTGCCGTTCACCACGTTCTACGACAAGCACACGCCGCACGTCCCGATGGCGCAACTGGAGGAATGGTTTCACACGCGCTTCAAAGAGGTTCAGGGTTCGGTCTGCGCCCTGCCCCACGCCGGACGGTTCGTGGAGTTTTGCCGCGAGAACAAATTGCGCACGTTTCTCTTGAGCACGGTGCGCGACGATCATTTTGTCGTGCAACATCTCGCCAGCGGCTTCGGGGATTTTCTTGAAAAACCGTACACCGGCGTCTGGGACAAGCGGCAGAAAATCCATGAGATCATCGCCGAGAACAAATTGAACCCGGACGAGACGCTCTTCATCGGCGACATGAAGCACGACATCGAGACGGCGCGGCATGGCGGCGTTCACTCGTGCGCGGTGCTCACGGGCTACAACACGCTCGACGACCTGCGCGGTGCTTCGCCGGATCTGATCGTCGAACACCTCGGCGAGTTGCGCGAAATTCTCGAAGCGAACGAACTCCACCTCAAACCGCAACCGAAACAGTTCGAGGAGGCGCATCCGCCGGTCGTCACGGTCGGCGCGCTCATCGCGAACGACGCGGGCGAGGTGTTGATGATCCGCACGCACAAGTGGTCGAATCTCTGGGGCATCCCCGGCGGCAAGGTGAAGTGGGGCGAGACTTCCGAGGACGCGTTGCGCCGCGAGATCAAGGAGGAAACGGCGCTCGACATCACGGACATCGCGTTTGTGCTGGTGCAGGATTGCATCCACTCGAAAGAATTTTATCGCGATGCGCACTTCGTTCTGTTGAATTACACCGCGCGCGCGCCGGGCGAACAGCCGGTGACGTTGAACGATGAGGCGCGGGAGTTCCGCTGGCTGAAGCTGGCGACGGCGTTGACGCTGCCGATCAACGCGCCGACGCGCAAATTGCTCGAGACGGTGGCGACGGGAAACTGAATTGAATCATGGGAAGAATTGCGATTGTGGACCTGGAAGTTTCGATGCACGTGGGCGTGTCCGACGAGGAACGCGCGCAGCCGCAGCGGCTGCTGCTCTCGGTGGACATGAATTCTGATTTCACCTCCGCCGCCATCAGCGACCGCATCACCAAGACGATTGACTATTACGCGGTCGCGCAGCACCTGCTGAAATTCGGCGAAGCCCGCAGTTGGAAGCTGATCGAGAAGCTCGTCACCGACATCGCGGATTCCATCCTCGCGGAGTTTCAACCGCAAGCGGTGACCGTCGAGGTGAAAAAATTTGTCATCCCGCAGGCGAAACACGTTTCCGTGGGCCTGACCAAAAACCGCGCCGGGACGGGGATGGTCAAGAAGGCGGCGTTGGGTATCCCGTGATGTAGGCTTCGAGCTGCTGAATCGTCGAGGTCTGCGCGGAGATGATGGAATTGACGAGGTCGCCGATCGAGATGACGCCTACGATTTTTTCCCCTTCCAGCACCGGCAGGTGACGGACGCGATGTTCGGTCATCAACCGCAGGCATTGATCCACCGTGTGATCGGGCGAGACGTGGATCACGTGGCCAGAGAGGATTTCGTTCACGCGCGTCTCTTTGGACGAGCGACCGAGCAGCGCCACTTTGCGGGTGTAATCGCGTTCGGAAATAATCCCCGCCAGTTTGCCGTTCCGGGTGACGAGGAGCGCACCGACATTTTTTTCGGCCATGAGCTTGATGGCCTCGAAGACCGTCGTCTCGGGAGTCACGGTCCAGGTGTTGCCGCCTTTGAGGTTCAGGATATCGCGGATGGTCCCTGCGGTTGTCATGACACCATTACGGTATCACCCGCGTTAAATCGCAATCTAAAAATCGGGGGTGATCCCGGGGAGAGGCCGACTCCCACGGCCGGCTCAGGAAACGAACTCCAAATCCGGCGCGCGGGGAATCAATCCGCGCGCGTGCGCCTGACCGAGAAACCGCCGGATGGATTCGCGCCCGCGCTCGCCGTAATCCAGTGTCCAGTGGTTGACATACATCCCCACGAACTTGTCGGCGAGATCGCGGCCCATGTCGCGCGCGTACTGCAACGCGTGCGCCACCGCCTCGGACCGATGATCGAGACTGAACTGGATGCTCGCGGTGAGAATGTCGGAAATGATTTTGCGCGTCGCCGGCGCGTGGCGTTTGTGGATCACATTCCCGCCGAGCGGCAACGGCAGGCCATCGTTCTCGCGCCCCCACCACACGCCAAAGTCTTCACACACAACCAAGCCTTCGTTCTGATAAGTCAATTGCCCCTCGTGAATGATCAACCCCACGTCCGCCACGCCGGAGCGGACGGCGTGAAAGATTTGATCGAACGGCACAACGATGAAATCGAAGTCAGAAGTCAGAGGTCTGAAGTCAGAATCCCGCCCTCCGCCATCCGTCTTCTGCCCTCTGTCCTCTGTCCTCTGTCCTCCGAGCCAAAGTTGCAACGCCAGAAACGCGCTCGTCATCTTCCCCGGCACGGCGATTTTCTTGCCGGCGATTTCGTCGCGGGAAAATTTCTCCTTCGCCACCAACATCGGCCCGTAGCCGTCGCCCATGCTCGCGCCGCTGGGGAGCAACGCGTATTGATCGCACACGTAAGCGTAGGCGTGGATGCTCACCGCCGAGATGTCCAGTTCCCCGCGCGTCGCGCGCTCGTTCAACGTCTGAATGTCCTGGAGAATGTGCTCGAAGCGAAAGCCGGGCGACGGAATCAAGCCCTTGGCCAGCCCGTAAAACATGAAGGCGTCGTCCGGATCGGGCGAGTGGCCAAGAGTCAAAGTGCGTGATTGCATCGCGGTCAAATTAACGCCCGCGATTCGCGCGGCAAGCATGGACTGGAAAGCGGTTTGATTAAAAACGGGTGAGGGGAATGGCGCTTAGATAAGGAAAAACGCGTCAGCAATTGTACGCGAATATAACTGGATCCTTGGAGCGAGTTGTTTCAAAGTGGCGCATGAAACAAACGACTCCATTCCTCGCTGGATTTTCACAT
>SIBJ01000048.1 GCA_009695195.1 Pedosphaera sp. | reverse complement strand
TATCGCGCCTACGTGAAATGCGCGGACTGCGACGGCCAGCGTTTCAACAAAGACGCGCAGCTCTATCTCCTCGACGTAGCGGCGTCTCGGCAGAGCGCCGCAAATCAAGCGGGTTCAAAGATGGCGGCGCTCTGCCGAGACGCCGCTACGAAGCTCACCCTCGCCGATTTCTACGCCCTGCCCGTCCGCGACGCGCTGACACTTATCGAGCAACTCGCCGGCGCCAAATCGGCAATCGCCAACTCCGATAAATCGCGAGCAGGTCGGCAATCGCCAATTCTCCACGCCCTGTCCGAAGTCCGCGCCCGCCTCGCCTACCTCGACGAAGTCGGCCTCGGCTACCTCACACTGGATCGTCCCACGCGCACGTTGAGCGGCGGAGAAACCGAGCGCGTCAATCTCACCACCTGCCTCGGCACGCGCCTCGTCAACACTCTGTTCGTCCTCGACGAACCCAGCGTCGGCCTGCATCCGCGCGACACCGACCGACTTGTCCGCATCCTGGAAAAACTCCGCGACACCGGCAACACCGTCATCGTCGTCGAGCACGAAGCCAGCGTGATGCGCGCGGCGGATCAGATCGTGGACCTCGGCCCCGGCCACGGCGCGACCGGCGGCGAAGTGGTGTTTCAAGGTCCGCTGCCCGAACTGCTGAAATCCTCACGCTCGCTCACCGGCCAATACCTGAGCGGGCGAAAGCGGATTGAGATTCCAAATCGCCGTCCGGTAGAAGACGACGTACGGAGTCTCAAATCAAATCCTAGCGGAAGTCAGAGACTCGTTACCTCGTCTCATACGCTCAGAATAGCCAACGCCACGCGGCACAATCTCAGAAACCTTTCCGTCGAAATCCCGCTCAGTCGCTTCGTCGCCATCACTGGCGTCAGCGGCTCGGGTAAATCTACCCTCGTGCGCGACGTGTTATTGCCAGCGCTGCAATCGGCAATCGGCAATCGGCAATCGCCAATCGCCAAAGCATCCGACCGATTGGGTGCGGACGAAAACGCGAGCAGCGCCGGCGAAGAAGATTCCACACTCCGCACTCCGCACCCCGCACTCATCACCGGCCACGAGTCCCTCGGCCAGGTTGTCCTCGTGGATCAATCCGCCCTCGGCAAAACCCCGCGCTCGAATCCGGCGGTTTACATCGGCGCGTTCGACGACATCCGCGAAGTCTTCGCGCAGTCCGAAGCCGCGCAGCAACGCGGCCTCAACGCCAGCGCGTTCAGTTTCAACTCCAGCGTCGGCCAGTGCGAGCGCTGTCGCGGCGCGGGCTTTGAGAAAATTGAAATGCAGTTCTTGAGCGACATCTTCATCCGCTGCCCGGATTGCAACGGTCGGCGATATCGCGCGCATATTCTCGAAGTCAAAGTCCAAAGTCCAAAGTCCAAGACCCAAAGTCACGAACAGCCCCGGAGTCAGAAGACTTTGGACTTTGGACTTCGGACTTTGGACTCAGCGCAGAGCATCGCCGACCTGCTCGAAGCGACCGTGGACGAAGCGATTGATTTCCTCGCTTCATTCGCAGACTCGAAAGCTGCGCACCGCGGCGTCGCCAGTTTGAAATTGTTGCAGGAAGTCGGCCTCGGCTACCTGCGCCTCGGTCAGCCCATCAACACGTTGTCCGGCGGTGAGAGCCAGCGGTTGAAACTCGTGCGGCACCTGGCGGAGGCGGCCAATGACGAATGTCGAATGACGAATGGGCCGGCGGATTCCCACGCGCCCGGTTCGTCATTCGTCATTCGTCATTCGTCATTCCGACCAACCCTGTTTCTCTTCGACGAACCCACCACCGGCCTGCACTTCGACGACGTGCGCGTGCTGCTGCAAGTTTTTCAACGACTCGTGGATGCCGGCCATTCCGTCATCGTCATCGAACACAATCTCGATGTGATCAAGTGCGCGGACTGGCTGATTGACCTCGGCCCGGAGGCGAGCGATGGCGGCGGGCGAATCGTCGCCCAAGGGACGCCGGAGGAAGTGGCGGCGTGCGCGGCGAGTCATACGGGGAGATTCTTGCGCGAGGTTCTTTGCAACATTGGGTCGGTGAGTGGGAAAGTGAGTAAGTGGGTGAGCGAGCGAGGAACTTCCGCCTCCCACTCACACACCTACCCGCTTACCCACTCACAGATTGCGATCACCGGCGCGCGCGAGCACAACCTGAAAAATCTCTCGCTCGAAATCCCGCGCAACCAGTTCGTCGTCATCACCGGCGTGAGCGGTTCTGGCAAGAGCACGTTGGCGTTCGATCTCCTGTTCGCCGAGGGGCAGCGGCGCTTCCTCGATTCGATGAATCTTTACGCGCGGCAATTTGTCGAGCAACTCTCGCGGCCCGATGTGGATTTGATCACGGGCATTCCGCCGACGGTGAGCATTGAGCAACGCACGAGCCGTGGCGGCGGCAAAAGCACCGTCGCGACGGTGACGGAGATTTTTCATTTCATCCGGTTGCTGTTCGCGCGACTCGGCACGAAGTTTTGTCCCGATTGCCAGGTGGCGGTTGAACCCCAAACGCGCGACGAATTGGAGCGCGCGCTCCGCAGCGAACTGAAGCGGCGCGGCGACCTGCTGCTGCTCGCGCCTGTCGTGAGGAATCGGAAAGGTTTTCACAGCGACATCGCCGATTGGGCGGCGAAACATGGCTACAAAGAAATCCGCGCCGACGGAAAGATGTTTGATACGAGCAAACCGTTCCGCCTGGATCGCTTTCGTGAGCATGATGTGGAGATCGTCATGGGAGTTGTAGGCGACGACGTGAGGAGGCGTTCCCACCGAGCGCAGTCTGGAGACGACTCCTCACGTCGTCGCCTACAACTCATCGAAGAAGCCCTCAAGCTCGGCCACGGCACGCTGTTCGCTTTGGACAACCACCGCAAGCTCACAATCCATTCCACCGAGCGCGCTTGTCCCAAGTGCAATCGCTCGTTTGAGCCGCTCGACCCGAAAAACTTTTCCTACAATTCGTCGCAGGGTTGGTGTCCAAAGTGTCGAGGCTTTGGCGAATTATTTTATCTGCCGGACGTGGAACGCGGGGCGAACGCGGACTCCATCGAGGAAAGCTGGTGGAGCTGGGCGCAGGAGCGGGAGGTTTGTCCCGAGTGCGCTGGGGCACGTTTGAATCCCGTGGCGCGCGCGGTGCGGCTGCGGATTGGAGCGCCGAGCACCGTCTCGGCTCGAAGTTCCAAGTCCTCGAAACTGGCCGAGACGGTGCTCGGCGCTCCGACGATTGACGCCTTCGCCACGCTCGACGTCGCCGCCGCGTTTGAGTTTGTCCGCAAGCTGAAGTTCACCGGCCGCGAAGCGGAAATCGCCCGCGATATTTTGCCGGAGATTTGCGAGCGGCTGAAGTTCCTCAACGAAGTCGGCCTCGGCTATCTGCAACTCGGTCGCGGGATGCCGACGCTGTCCGGCGGCGAATCGCAACGCATCCGGCTCGCGGCGCAGCTTGGCTCGAATCTGAGCGGCGTGCTTTACGTCCTCGACGAACCGACCATCGGCCTGCACGCGCGCGACAATGAACAATTGCTTTCCGTCCTGGAAAAACTTCGCGCGCGCGGCAACTCCGTCATCGTCGTCGAGCACGACGAAGCCACGATGCGGCGGGCGGATCACATCATTGATCTTGGCCCCGGCGCGGGCGGGCATGGCGGCGAGGTGGTCGCGGCGGGCACGTTGAGCGAACTGGCGAAACATCCGGAGTCCGTCACGGGGCAATGCTTGCGCGCGGAGAAGAAGTTTCCGGCACGCGGGGAACGAAGATTCGTGTCTGTAGGAGACGACGTGAGGAGTCTCAAATCAAAACGCCGAAAAAGTCAGAGACTCCTCACGTCGTCTCCTACAACCAAGTGGTTGCGGCTCGCTGGCGCGATCGTGAACAACCTCAAAAATCTCACGGTGAACTTTCCGTTGGGCCGTTTGGTTCTGGTCACGGGCGTGAGCGGCTCGGGCAAAAGCACGTTGATTCGCGAATGTCTTTTGCCGGCGGTAGAGGCAGTCCTGAAGAAGAAAAATTCGAGGACGAGGACGAGAGCGAAGGACGAGGACGATTTCGTCCGACGCCTGAGCGGCTTCGAGAGCTTGAAGGCGGTTTACGAAGTTGACCAGTCCCCCATCGGCCGCACGCCACGTTCGATTCCGGCGACCTACGTGGGTTTCTTCGACGACATCCGCGCCTTGTTCGCTCAATTGCCCGAGGCGCGGATGCGCGGTTACTCGGCCAGCCGGTTTTCGTTCAACAGCGCGCAGGGCCGCTGCCCCGAGTGCGAAGGCGCGGGGCAGATCAAACTGGAGATGAATTTCCTGCCGCCCGCGTTCGTGCGTTGCGAGACGTGCGGCGGGACGCGGTTCAATCGCGAGACACTCGACATCGAATTCGGCGGCAAGAACATCGCGCAGGTGCTGGACTTGTCGGTGGAGGAAGCGATGGCGTTCTTCTCCAGCGTGCAGAAAATCAAGCGCGCGCTGGAAGCCTTGCACGACACGGGGCTTGATTACCTGAAGCTCGGCCAGCAAAGTCCGACATTGAGCGGCGGTGAGGCGCAGCGCGTGAAACTTGTGTCGCATTTGCTCACCGGGTTGAAACCGGCGCTCGAACTTCCAGCAATCGCAAACAACCAATCGCCGATCGCCAAAAAGAATTTGTTCATCCTCGAAGAGCCGACCATCGGCCTGCACATGGCGGACGTGCGACGCCTTGTGGAAGTTTTGCAGCGTCTCGTGGACGCGGGCCATTCGGTCATTGTCATCGAGCACAATCTCGATCTTATCGCGGAGGCGGACTGGGTGATTGATCTCGGGCCGGAAGGCGGTGAGGGCGGCGGAAGAATTGTAGCCGCGGGAACGCCGGAGCAGATCGCGCGGAACAAACACTCGCACACCGGGCGCTTCCTGCGTAAGCTCCTCGGCGGTTCATGAGCGATCCCTACGAAGAAATTCTTGGCGGTGACATCACGCTCCGATTTCCGCCCGGCGCGCGGCACGAACTGGTTCTCTCGCGGTTGATCGCCGCCATCCAATCCAGCCTCGCGGATTCCTCCGTCGCGCGACTGCTTGAACCGCGAACCCAAATCCGCGTCAATCACTCGACTGCCTTGCGCCCCGACCTCGCGCTCGTGACCGCGGCGAACAACAAACTCTGGCTCGCCGTCGAAGTCGTCAGTTCGGACGATCACCAGGCCGACACGGTGACGAAGAAACAGATTTACGAGGACATCAAAGTGCCGCGGTTGTGGATGGTGGACCCGCGCTACGACAACGTGGAGATTTATCACGCGACCGATTACGGGCTGAAGTTGATGGGCATCCTCGCTGGCCGTGAGGTGTTGGAGGAAAAACTTCTGCCGCAGTTCCGGCTGGTTGTCGCGGAACTCTTCGCGCCGCCATGAGCACCCCATTGCAACCGCTCATCATCGCGCTGGGATTGATTTGCGCGTCGGACCCGAGCCGCGGCGAAGTTGTATTCGAACGACGCACGGGCGCGTATGAGCAGTGGTTCGAAACGTGGCGCGCACATGGTTTGTGGCGGAGCGGCACGAACTGGCTTTGGCCGGAGACGCGCGAGTTGTTGCGAGAGCACGATCCCATCCGCCACGCGACGAATGCTTTTCCGACCGCCGTGCTGATGGTCAGTGGTGGCGCGGACAAAGTGGTTGACCCGAAAACCGCGCGCGCCTTCGCCGAAGCGGCGCGACCAGCCTACGCCGCGGATCCTGGCCGGTTACGGCTCGTGATCTACGACGGTTTCGGCCACAACCTGCCGGCGGATGTCGTGCAGGAACACGCCGAGCATTGGTTTCGGCTCTATCTGAATCCCACGAACGCGCCGCCGACTTCAGCGACGGCCACGACGAATCTCGCGCAAAGCGTCATCCGTTCGCAGATCAACGCGGCGGACCATCGCGGCTTGACGGGCGCGGAGACCAACCGGGCGAATCCGAACGGGCATAACCGCTGAACGCCCGAAACCAGTTGGCCCGGGCGGTGTTGAAATTGGTGATTGAATTTTGCCTCAACCCATGCGTCCATTGCCATACCAGCCATGAAAACAAATCTCTCCTCTCTCTGGGTCTCGCTGCTGACGCTCGCCGTGACCGGCACGGCGGCGCTCGCGCAAGACGCCAACTCCGCCTCCGACGAAAACGCCACCTACGAAGCGCCGGACGCCACCACGGTTGTTTACGAAGCACCGGTCACGTACACCGCCCCGGTCGTCTATCAAGCCTCGGTCGTTTACTACGGCCCGGTCTTTTACCTCGCCGCGCCCGCGGTCGCCGCTTGCGCCGCGCAGACGCCGCCGCCATGTCAGCAAAGTGAGCCGGCCTCGACCGTGACCGTCATCGGAGTGCATGGCGGCGTTTACACTTACTCGAATCAACCCACGTCGCACTGCGAGAACACTTCCTCTTCCTCCGTTGTCCAGTTCGGCCAGCGCGGCGGCTGGTTCGGCGGTCGGTGGTAAACGGCGCATTCGCCGCGGCAAAGCTCGGCGGCGATGGCATCCTTCCTGCGCACATTGGCAACTATGACGCACGAAGAAGTTTCGGTTTTGGAATACCTCAAGGGAAGTCCCGACTCCTACTATGGCCGCAAGGAAATCGCCCGCCGGGCGATCCGCCGGACGGAGTACGAGGAGAACCCGCGCTGGGCGGAAGCGGCGCTGACTTCGCTCGTGGACCGGGAAGTCCTTGAGACAAATGACAGCGGAGCCTTTCGCGTCAAAACCAAGGAAAAATACCGCTGAAGCCGCGCCGCGCCGTTGCGCTTGCCAGTTTCCCGTGGCCGTGTAGCCTGCCCGCCGGCTCACATGGACCTGAACATCCATTCTCCTCTGCCCCGCCGGAAAGATTTCCGCATTGGAATCCTTGGCAGCGGTTTCATTGTCAACGATTGCCATCTCGCCGCGTATCGGAAGGCGGGGTTCAATCCAGTGGCCATCGCCTCGCGCAAAAAAGAAAATGCTGCGAGCGTCGCACAGCGCCACGGAATATGCGTCGCATACGACTCATACGACGCATTGCTTAATGACCCCAGCCTCGAAGTCCTCGACATTGCCGTGCCGCCGAACGCGCAACTCGCATTGATCAAAGCCGCGTGCGCTCGCAAAACCGTCAAAGGCATTCTCGCGCAGAAACCGCTCGGCATGAACTACGCCGAAGCGCTCGAAGCCGTGCAGGTTTGCGAAGCCGCCGGCATCACGCTGGCCGTGAACCAGAACATGCGCTACGACCATTCGGTGCGCGCCGGGAAAACGCTCTTGGAAAACGGCACGCTCGGCGAGCCGGTGTTTGCGACCATCGAGATGCGCGCTATTCCGCATTGGATGCCGTGGCAAAAAGATTTGGGCTGGCTCACGCTGCGCATCATGTCCATTCACCATCTCGACACGATGCGCTACTGGTTCGGCGAGCCGGAGGGGATTTATTGCAGCGTCCGCACCGACCCGCGCACAAAATTTCCGCACACCGACGGCATCTGCACCTACATCCTCGAGTACGCCAACGGCCTGCGCTGCGTGGCGATTGACGACACCTGGGCCGGCCCAGCGAAGGAAGGTTGCGCGAGCGAGAACTACATCAAGTGGCGCATCGAAGGCACGAACGGCCTCGCCATCGGCGACATCGGCTGGTGCAAAGAGCCGTTCACGTCGCCCTCTACGATTCGTTACGCGCGCAAAGGCGACGCGGCATTTCACGAACCGCGCTGGACGGAAAGCTGGTTTCCCGACGCGTTCATCGGCACGATGGCGCAACTGCTCATCGCGCTGGAAAACGGAACTGAGCCGGCCATCAGCGGGCGGGACAATTTGAAAACGATGGCGCTGGTGGAGGCAGCCGAACTGAGCGCAACGCAGTTTCGTTCGATCGGGATGTATGAAATTGTGCGAGCCGGAAAGTCCGGCGACCAAACTCCGTTGCCGATGCCGACTGGGATTTTCAAGAGACTTCTCGCTTCACAGGCTTCCGAGCCGACGCCTGGCACGTTTACTCCACGCGCCCAGCAATCACTCGCCAACGCACGAAAGGAGGCTGATCGACTTAATCACAACTTCGTTTCGACGGAACATCTCCTACTCGGACTACTGGCACTTGGCCAGGGCGTCGCTGCAATCGTCTTGCAGAAACAAGGTGTTTCGCTCGACCTCGCTCGAAGCAAAGTCGCAGAGTTTGTCGGCGTTGGTCCTGCCCAGATCGTCATTGGAAACATCCCCTACACCCCGCGCGTCAAGAAGGTCCTCGCACTCGCCACAAAGGAGGCTCAGTCATTGAATCACACCTTCGTCGGGACAGAACACATTCTGCTTGGTTTGCTTGGTGATGGAGATGGCATGGCCGCGCGCGTATTGATGAGTTTTGACGTGAACCTTGGAGAAACCCGTATGACAATCCTCAAAGAACTTGACCCGAATTTTGGCAAATGAACCAGCGCGCGAGGTCCATCTACTGACTACTGACTACGAACTACTGACTATTCAAAATGAAACTCGGCATCATCAACAGCTCGTTCCAACAGGCCGGCGTGGACACGGCCACCGGATTGAAACACATCGCCCGCATCGGCTTCGATTGCGTGGACATTTCCGCCATCCGCGCGATGTTCGCGCCGTTTGATTTGAAATGATGCAGAGCGCGAAAGTTTGAACTATAATCGAAGCATGAAAACGAACCTGCCAATCGAAGTGGACCCGGAAATCATGAGCGGTGCGCCGGTGTTCCGAAGAACGCGCGTGCCGGTGCAATCGCTGTTTGAATATCTGGAAGACAACATTCGCTGGACGAATTCCTGGAATGTTTTCCAACCGTGCGGCGCGAGGACGCCATCGCGGTACTTGAACACAGCAAGAGCGGATTGTTGCAGGAAGTTCACGCGTGAAAATCCTGTTCGACGAGTGTATGCCGCTGCCGCTACGCCGTCGGCTGGCGGATTTTGAAATCCAGACGGCCCAAGAGATGGGTTGGGGCCGCGTGAAGAACGGAGAGTTGCTCAAACGCGCCGAAGGTGTGTTCGATGCGTTTTTAACCGCCGATTAGCAACTCAAGTATCAGCAGAATCTCGCTGGCCGGCGGCTGGCGATTCTGGTGCTCTCCATAAATCGTTGGCCGCAAGTAAAAGCGAAGACGCCGGAAATTATCGCGGCACTCCAAGCTCTGCGTCCGGGCGATTACGTGGAATTGGCTTTGTGATTCATTTCTACCCGCACCGCCCGCTCACGCCTGCCACAAGCCCTGACCGATGAGTTCTGAACGGAGTTCAACACGACGTTCCGCATTCATTTGCAACAGCCAAGCCGTGACGCGCCCGGCAGGAGACCGGCCCCGGATGATTGCGCCGACGATTTCAAAATGTTCCTCCCAGCGCTCGCGTCGCGGATTGAATAGAGTCACAACTTCGTCGCTGTCGGGGTCCACACCGGAAAGATTTGTTCCTTTGTGACGATTACACCGGCTGCAAGCCCACGCGAGGTTCGACAGCACATCCGTTCCGCGATGCTGCCGGGCGACGACGTGTTCAACGTGGAAAGGTCCAGCCAACTCGACCCAATCCGGCAAGCGGCAATACTCGCAGCGACCACCGGCCCGTTCGCGCACCTGCTGCCGAAGTTCGGGCGACATCAGGCTGGCTTGGCCCCGGCGACCTGCTGGCGCGCCTTGAGTTGCAAGGTGGCGATCACGTCACTGACTTCGATCAGCGCATCGTACTCGCGCTCCTCCTCCGGCGAAAGCCGTCCCGCGCCAGCCTTGGCTCCCAATTCCTCCATCCGCTGGCGAGCCAGTTCATCCTGGCGCAACTCGGTGAGCGCCCGCGCTGTGTTCAAGTCGAAACAGCGGCTCAACGATTCCAGCAGCCGATCCAGCGCCGAGGGCGAACTGTGCGAAGCGTTCATGGCAGGAGTGTAACCGCTGTCGCCGATCTTGCGAGCAGATTCTTTCGAAGAACCGTCGAAACGCGATGAACTTCGGCAGCTATTTTCTTTCGTCGTGCCGACAGAGTTGGCAGAATCAACGCTCATGAAACTCGGCATCATCAACAGCGGGTCGCGCCGACATCCGATTCAATAAGCCAATGGCCGCATTTCAAATTGATGTCAACGAGGACGCCGCTGCAGAAATTGCGGCCTTGCCGGCGTTCATTCGAAAGCAGGTGGTTGAAGCCATTGAAACCCAGCTTCTCCACCAGCCAAACGTCCAGACTCGCAATCGAAAGCTGCTGCGCGGTCTCGTTCCACCATGGGAACACCTTGACCCGACCTGGGAGATTCGCATCGGCGAGCATCGTGTATTCTACGATGTGGACGAGGCTGCCGCCATGGTTCATATTCGGGCTGTGCGACGCAAGCCGCCACACCGGACGACTGGAGACATTTTATGAAAACTCTCGAACTGGCTGAGACAAACCTGGAGCGATGCGTGAAAGCGGCAGGCTCTGAAAGCGTGCTCGTCATCAAAGACGGCAAGCCGCTAGCGCTGGTCTCCAACGTCAAAGGCTTGGACGCGGAACAGATCGAACTGGGCACGAGCGCGGATTTCTGGAAATTGATTGAAGAACGTCGCCGGCAGAAAACAATTCCGTGGGAAGAACTCAAGAAGCGCCTCGGTAAACTCGACGAGTAAGGTTGTCGATTCTGGTGTTTTTGCGGGCTGGCCTTTCTACCCATCGTCACTGATCCACGGCTCACGGGCATCGAAGTTGGAAAACCATTCGCGACCGGTGGCTACTGACTACTGACTACGAACTACTGACTATTCAAAATGAAACTCGGCATCATCAACAGCGCGTTCCAGCAGGCCGGCATGGACACGGCCACCGGTTTGAAACACATCGCCCGCATCGGCTTCGATTGCGTGGACATTTTCACCGAAGCCGACGGCATCCCGAAAGCGGAGGTCAGCCTCGTCGCGCGCACGTGCGACAAGCTCGGGCTGCCGATTATTTCGCTGCCGGTCGTGGCGGTCGGGTTGATTGATTTCAACGAGCCGGTGCGCGAGTTCCACGTCGAGCGCACGAAGAAGTTCATTGACCTCGCCAAAACCTGGCGCGCAAAAAATGTTTTGCTCGTGCTCGGTGAATACATCTGGCAACGCGAGGTGATTCCGCCGCAGGCGCAGTGGGATTGGGCGCTGGAAACCTGCCGGCGGCTCGGCGATTACGCGGACCGGCGCGGCGTGGACATCGCGCTGGAACTTGAACCGTTCCGCCTGAGCCTGCTCAACAGCGTGGACACGATGGCGCGCTTCGTGGACGAGTGCGGCCATCCGCGCGTGCGCGCAAACATTGACATCAGCCATCTGGTTTTGTCGGACACGAGTCCCGCAGAATTGAAGCGGCTCAAAGGAAAAGCGATTCACGTCCACCTGAGCGATTGCGACGGCAAGGTGCATGGCGATTTGCCGCCCGGTCGCGGCGTGGTGAAGTTCGCGCCCTACCTGCAAGCGATCAAAGAGCTGAAGATTGACGGCGCGGTGTCCATCGAACTCGAATACTCGCCTGACCCGAAACGCATCGTGGAGTGGGTGGAGGAGGCGTATCGCGGCACGGCGAAGCTGATGGAGTCAGCCGGACTGCGCGGATGAAGAAAGCTCCAAATTCCAAGCTCCAACTCCGATGAATCGCGAGCAGGCATCCAGAGAAACTTCAATCCTCAATCTCCAAACCAGCGAGCGGGCGCACGACGCAGTTCTTGGCGTTTGGTTCTTGGAGGTTCTCTGGAGCTTGGAGGTTGGTGCTTGGATTTTCACGTTCCATCGACACGTTTCACCTGCCGCGACAGCGCGATCACCAACCCCACGAGGATCGCCGTGCTGCCCCACAACTGTCCCCAATGCAGTTTCTCGCCGAGCATCACGACGGCGATGATCACGCCGACGACCGGTTGCAGAAAAACGGTGAGCACCACCACGTTCACTTCCGCCTCGCGCACGACCACGAACCACAGGACGCATCCCGCCACGGTGCAGATGAGCACGAGGTAAAGCAGCAACAACCACGCGCCCAGCGGCAGCACCCGCGCCGCCGCGAACGTGTGCCCGCCGTCCACGCCCGCGTTCACCACCGTGCCCGCCAGCAGCGCCAGCGCGAGCACCTTGATCAAACCCGCGCGCGCGATGAGCGGCTTGCCCATCACCGAATACGCGCTCTCCGCGAAGAACGACGCGAAGATGAGCACGTTCGCCGCGAGTCCCGGCAGATGAAAATCCGGCCGCCACACTTCCGCCATCAACACCACACCCGCGAGACCGAGGATAAATCCCACCCAGCGGCGCGGGCCGATGTGCTCGTGCAGGAACACCGCCGCCATCAGCGATCCAATGAGCGGTTCAAGTCCCATCAACACCGCGGCGTCGCCGGCCTGGCCGAGTTGCACCCCGGCGACCTGCAAGCGCGGCGCGAGCACGAACACGATCACGCCCATCAACGCCGTCAGCGCAAGGTCGCGACCGCGCGGTGTCTTGCCGGGCAACCACGGCCACGCGGCCAGCAACAGAATCGCCGAAAGCCCGAAGCGCATTGTCGCCACGCCGCCGGGATCGAGATGCGGCGCGAGCGCCTTGAACGCAGAGTAACTTCCTGCCCAGAAAAAATTCATCACGACGAGCAGGATGAGATGGGCGGGTTTCATTTACGTGTTAAAGCGCGCCCATGAAACTCCGCCGCGCCCGCCCGTGGCAAGCCGCGATTGGCAGTTTTGCGCCTTTCAATTTGGGGCCAATTGCGCTACGCTCCGAGCGATGAAAATCGTTCGCCTTTTCGCCTGCGCGCTGATTTTGTTTCTCTCCCTCACGAAACTTTCCGCGACGCTCATGACGCCGCTACCCGTCGAGGAACTCACCCAGCGCGCTAATCTCATCCTGCACGCGACCGTCACGAGCAAAGTCTGCGAGCGCACCGCCGAAGGCCGCATCATCACGCGCGTCGAACTCGACGTGAGCGAAGTCTTGAAAGGCAATCTTACCACGAACCACTTCACCGTCGTGCACGGCGGCGGCACGGTGGGCAACATTCGCACTGAAGTTTCCGGCCAGGTTGAATACACGGTCGGCGAAGAAGTCGTCGCGTTCCTCGTCCTCAATCCCCGCGGCGAAGGCGTGACGCTCGGGCTGGCGCAGGGAAAATTTCACGTCTGGAAAGACAAACAGTCCGGGGAGAAGTTCGCGCACAATATTTTCCACGGCGCGACCGAGCAGGAAACCGCGCAGGATGAAAAGAAGGCCGCGAAACTCGCGCTGAAAGAACTCGCGCACGCCGCGAAGGGAGGTGCGAAGTGAAAATTGCCAAGCTCGCACTAGCCATTTGGCTCGCAGCGAACGCGACAGCCCACGCCTACGTTCAAAACATCGTCGGCAGCGGCGCGACACGGCATTGGGAACTCGCCTCTCCGCCGGGGTTCGTTTCGACCAACTCCGTCAATCCCACCACGCACGCGATCCGCTATTACCTTGCGTCCGACGGCGCGTCCACCACCAACACCGCTGCCGAACTCAATGCCCTGCGCGCCTCCATCGGCCAGTGGCTCGCCATTACGAACACTCTCCTCAAATTTGAAGAAGCCGGCGTCATCAACCCGCCGGTGGACGTCAACACCGGCGACGGCACCAATGTTTTCTACTGGGTCAAGGGCACCACGTTCGTCAACGGCGGCAACGACAACATCTTTGGGGCGCTCGGTTACACTGTTTCGTCATACACGGCGAGTGATGGCACGATGTTTGAAGCAGACATCGTCTTCAACGCGCACACCAATGCCGCCGGCGCCACCAATTTCTGGTTCACCGACTTCAACGACACCGCCAACACCACCACGTTTGTCGAAGGCGTGGCGTTGCACGAACTCGGACACCTCCTCGGCCTCTCCCATTCGCCGGTCGGCGGCGCGACGATGCTCTTTCGCGGCGTCAGCGGTTTGAACACGCAAGCCGGTTTGAGCGACGACGACGTCGCGGGTGGCAAGTTTCTCTACGCAACAAACCGCACCAGCTTCGGCGCGATCAGTGGAACGGTCACCAAAAGCGGCAGCCCGGTTTTCGGCGCGGCAGTCTTCGTTCAGAACTCCGCGAGCAATGTCGTCTCCGGCACCGTCACGCGTTCAGGCGGCACTTACGAATTGAACATGCTGCCACCCGGTTCGTATCAAGTCCGCGTCGCGCCGCTCGATCCGGCGACCGGCACGCGACTCGTCGCCGGAGTGGACATTGAGAATCCCGGTTTCAGCAGCGCGGACACGGCGTTCCTGCCAACGACCAACACCGCCGTCACGGTCACCGCCAACTCCACCAACATCGTCAACTTCACCGTCAGCAACGCTCCGCCCGCGTTCCGCATCACGCGCACCCGCAAGCCGGCGAGCAGCCCTCTCTCTTACAGCGTCTCCTCCACACCCGTGACGATGACCGTGGGCCAGAGCAACTACACCATCGGTATCGGGCTTACCAACATGCCCACCAACAGCCTAACCCTCACTATCACGGGCGATGGATTGACACTTGGTAGTTCGATTGTGGAATCGAACATCTTCGCCAACGTCATCCTTGTGTCAGTGCCCATCAGCGTTGCCAGCAACGCCACGCCCGGCCTGCGCAATTTCATCGTCTCGCAGTCCGGCACGAACGTTGACTACGCAAACGCCTTTCTGGAGATCCAACCCGCTGTGCCCGATTACAACTGGGACGGACTCGACGACCGTTTCCAGCGGCAATATTTCCAAGTGTTCACTTCCAGCAACGCCGCGCCAACCTCCGACCCCGACGGCGACGGCATGAACAACGTCGGCGAATACATCGCCGGCACCGTGCCGACCAACGCCGCCTCCGTTTTGAAAATGCAAAGTGTCAGCCGTACGAACAACACCAACACCGTGCGCTGGTCGAGCGTGAGCGGGAAAAAATATCAGGCCGCCTATCGCACCAACATCGCGTCCGGCTCGTGGTCAAATCTCGGCTCCGTGGTCACCGCCGCCGGCGCGACCTCGTTGCAAACCGACACGACCGCGACCAACGCCTTCCGCGCGTATCGCGTGCAGGTGTTGCAGTGAAAAGCTCCAAGCACCAACCTCCAAGCACCAGAGAAACTTCAAGCTCCAAACTTCACGGGCCAGTTTCGCGGCGGCTTTTGAAGTTCGGAGCTTGGTGCCTCTCTGGATGTTGGTGCTTGGAATTTGGAGCTTCAAACCTTGGCCCGACGATTGAACGCCACCGCCTCCGCGAACTTCACACCGCGGCCGCCGAAAATATCCAGCGCGGACCCGATCGTCAGATCCACCTTCCCCTGCCCCAACTTCGTAACCGTTTCCAAGTCCGCCAACGAATTCGCGCCGCCGGCGTACGTCACCGGGATCGGCGACCACTCGCCCAGCTTTTTCACCAGTTCGCCATCAATGCCGCGGCACAAACCTTCCACGTCCACGGCGTGAACCAGAAACTCCGCGCACGAAGCGGAAAACTTTTGCAACGTCTCCGCCGACAACGTCACGTCCGTGAACTTCTGCCAGCGATCCGTGACGACGAAATATTCCGCATCGGCAGTCTTCTCCCTCTCCTCAATTGGATGGAGGAGAGGGCCGGGGAGAGGAGGTGCGTCTTGAATCGTTTCCCCTCTCCTCGGTCCTCTCCCCACTCCTTCGTCGCGGGGAGAGGAAGTCGGTTGCGCGCGCTTACGACAGCTCAAATCAATCACCAGCCGCTCCTTGCCGATGAGCTTCACCAATTGCGCGAGCCGCTCCTCATCCACGCCCCCGTCGCGAAACACCCAGCTCGTCACGATCACGTGCGACGCGCCGGCATCGAGCCAGCCGCGGGCGTTGTCCGCGCTCACGCCGCCGCCGATCTGCAATCCGCCGGGAAACGCCGCCAGCGCCGCGCGCGCCTCCGCTTCGTTGCCCGGTCCGAGCATGATGACGTGGCCGCCCGTGAGACCGTCGCGCCGGTAAAGCTCCGCGAACCACGCGGCGGATTGGTCCGAGACAAAATTCGTGCGCAGCCCGCCGGAATCCAGCGTGCCGCCGACGATCTGCTTCACCTTGCCCTCGTGAAGATCAATGCACGGCCGAAACATGGCGCGAAGCTAGAGTTCGCGGCGGGAAGTTCCAAGTTCCAAGTGGTGACGAATCAAGCCAAAGCGAATCGAAGCGCGCGACAGCGTCATGGAGTGCGGTGGCTGGCGGGGAATGGGGCTGACACCGCTTTCCTTTCGCGCGCGTGAAAAACGCCGGTCGTCCCGACGACGCCGAAAGCGGTGTGTGCACTCGCCCCTCACCCACCGCACTCCACGACGCTTCGCGCGGTTCGAGATCAAGAGTGCTCACGAAGCGTCTGGACTCCGATGAATCGTGAGCGGGGTGCGTGGCTTTAGCACCGCTGTTCGCGCGCCGGAACAAGCTGGACAGGTTTCTGTGAGCAAAATAGTGTCGCTGCGTGAACGATAGACCGAACTCGGCGCTGTCCATTAAATTGCTGTGCCGTGAGTCATATCTCATCGTTAACTCCAAGCTCACATACGCGCAGTTAGATGCAGTGTTGAAGACTCGGGGTGACAAGGAGTTAATTGCACTGTTAGATTCTCCTTCTATCAAGATCGGCGATACGGCAGCCGGTCTTCTTTTCAATCTGGACGCATTAGAAAGCGTTTACGAGGCGGTTTGTAATGGATGTCTCAGGACGGCGCTTGGACGCAAGAGAGCACTTTATGTCCTCATTCATTCCGGGCCGAGTTTTCACAAGAGTTTGGACGCCTGTGTTCGGTTTCTTCGCGACCGCAGCAAGTTAGTTGTAGGAGAGGCGTTATTTGGTTTGTGTCACTGGAACGATCCGAGTTCTTTGGCTGCATTGGACACCGTCACATGTCGCGCTGTTGCCGAGGACGTAGAGCGTGCGAGGCGTGCTATCAAGGAACGCGACATCAGGATCTATTCGCAGTATTATTCCATCCATGAGATGTGGAAAGAGCATCAGAAATTTGCAGCCTAAAGCGAGGATAGGCAGAAGCCCCGCCTCTCAACACGTTCTTCGCTTTCTCCAATCGGTTGCGCTCATCGCGCTCTGCGGCTGCCACTCGCCGCAATACGCCGTTCGTTCTCCCGCCGAACTTCTCGCCGCGCGGACAAATTATCCCGCGCATTGGTGGACGCCCGTGCCCACCAACGGCGCACCGACATGGGAAACCCTCCCGCAAGCCGCCGCGCCCGGCGAAGTGATCCTCTCCAAGCGCCACGAACTCGGCCTGCTCTCGAATTTCGCCGCCACCCCGTTCACGTTCCGCGGCCAGCGCTACGCCAGCCTCGAAGGTTTCTGGCAGATGATGAAATATCCCGAGACCAACGCAAACCCGCCCGCTGGTTTTCCCGGTGCGGAATCAAAACTCACACAGGCCGACGATCCGCGCGCGAAGTTTCCCGGCATCGAGTGGCGTTTCACGCGCGAACAGGTCGCCCAACTCACCGCCTTCGACGCCAAGCGCGCCGGCGATCTCGCGGAGCAGAACATGAAGCAGATGGATATTACGTGGGTCACCTTCGAGGGCAAGCGGATGGAATATCGCGAGAACGCGCGCGGGGAATTTTACCAGTTGATCGCCGCCGCCACGCGCGAGAAGGTCCGCCAGAATCCCGAGGTGAAAAAGGTTTTGCTCGCGACCGGCGATCTGGTTTTGAAACCGGACCATCATCAAGGCACGAACACGCCGCCCGCGTGGCGTTACTTTGAAATCCTCACCGAGATCCGCGGCGAGCTGCAAAAATGGAATTTGGAATAGTCCGATTGGATGCTTGCGGTTTCGGGGAATCTGTTACGGTGTCAACTCATGAACATTTTAATCGAAAACGCGGACACGCTCGAATACCTCACCAGCACCGGCCATTGGACAAAAAAAGCGACCGAAGGCAAAAGTTTCGTCGCCACCATCGTGGCGTTTGAAACGGCGAAGCAGGAAGCGATCGGCAAGTTCAACATCGTCTGCTACATCCCGCAATCGAAGCAGATCATCAACCTGGACCACGGCAAGGGCAAGGGCGCGGAAACGGTCGCGGCCTGAAGCCCGCGGGTGGCTTCAGTCTTGAGCGGGCACCGGTTGATCGAGTTCGAACGCGGCGACGCGTTGGTCGCCAACCGCAATATCCGCGCGCGTCATGTTGAGAACCAGATTCGTGCACGCGCCATCCGCGCCTTTGTAGCCTTGCGCGGCGGCCAGGTGATACCACTTGTAGGCTTCAATCCTCGATTCCAACGCACCCTTCACCTCGCGGCCAAAGCTGGCGCGATGACAACTCGCGCCCAGTTGAAACTGAGCGCCCGCGTCGCCCTGCCGCGCGGCCTTGCCGAACCAGATCCTGGACTGGGCGTCGTCGCGCACCATGCCGTGCCCGCTGGCATACATCGTCCCGAGATTGAATTGCGCCAGCGAATGACTTTGGTCCGCCGCCTTGCGATACCATTCCGCGGCCTGCACGTAATCCCGCAGCGTACCTTCGCCATTGGCGAACTTGAGGCCCATGCCGAATTGCACCTCCGCATTTCCCAAGTCGGCGGTGGCGGGCGTTACTTCCAGGTCGGGCGCGGGTGCGCGTGAAAACATTTTGCGGTACCAAGGTTTATCCATGCATATCACCATAGGCGCTTTGGCGGTGAACACAAGGAACGATTCTCGCCGGGATTCGTCAATCTCGACAAACGCGCTCGTTCTCCTCAAATTGGCGCGGATGTCGTTGATCAACCAGCCGCTCGTTATCGCCGGACGCACTTTCCAATCGCGTCTGATCCTGGGCACGGGGAAATTTTCCGCGCCCGAAGCGATGCGCGATGCGCTCGCCGCCAGCGGCACAGAGATGGTCACCGTCGCGTTGCGCCGCGCCGATCTCAGCGGGAAGAAAGACCCGTTCGCCAACATTCTCGAATTCATTGACCCGAAAAAATATCTCCTGCTCCCGAACACCAGCGGCGCGATGAACGCGGAGGAAGCCGTCCGCCTCGCGCGCCTCGCCGTCGCCGCCGGATTGCCGAAATGGGTGAAGCTCGAAATCCATCCCGACCCGCGCTATCTGTTGCCGGACCCGATCGAGACTTTTCGCGCGGCGGAAATTCTCGTGAAGGAAGGTTTCACCGTGCTGCCCTACATCAACGCCGATCCGGTACTGGCGAAGCGATTGCAGGACGTCGGCTGCGCCACGGTGATGCCGCTGGGTTCGCCCATCGGCTCGAATCGCGGCCTTCAGACGCGCGATCAAATCCGCATCATCATCGAACAAGCGACCGTGCCGGTTGTCGTAGATGCGGGTCTCGGCGCGCCAAGCCACGCGGCGGAAGCGATGGAAATTGGCGCGGACGCCGTGCTGGTGAACACGGCCGTCGCCGTCGCGAGCGATCCGAACCGGATGGCCGTCGCGTTCAAGCTGGCGGTGGAAGCGGGCCGCGCGGCGTTCGAGTCCGGCCTCGGTGCGCCGCAGGAAACGGCCAGCGCGACGAGTCCATTGACGGCGTTTCTGGAATGAACTTTCAAAGCTCCAAACTCCAACATCCAAGCTCCAGAGAATTCTCAAGCCCCAAGCTCCAAGCGGAGTCAGAGGAGCGACGGGCGTTTGTTTTGAAGTTTGGAATTTGGAGCTTCTTTGGTGCTTGGATGTTGGTGCTTGGTGCTTCAATTTAATTCCTCGCATGAGCAAATCCATTTCCCCTCGGCGCGTTCGCGAGATTCTCTCGGCGGCGGCCAAGAACCGCGTGCTCGTCGTCGGCGACGTGATGCTCGACCACTTCATCTGGGGCAGCGTCGCGCGCATCTCGCCCGAAGCGCCCGTGCCGGTCGTGGATTTTGCCCGCGAGAGTTTCATGCCGGGCGGCGCGGCGAACGTCGCGCGCAATCTCACGGCGCTGAATGCGCAAACGGAATTGTTCGGCTCGGTCGGGCCGGACGAAGCGGCGAAGCAACTCAAGTCGTTGCTCAAGACACAGCGCGTCGGTTGCGGCGGATTGATCGCCAGCGTGACGCGCGCGACCACGCTCAAGACCCGGATCGTCGCGCATCAACAGCAGGTCGTCCGGATTGATCGCGAGACGCGCAGTGATCTCAACGGCACAGTGACGCAGAAACTTCTGGCCGCGATCAAAGCAAAACTCCGGCGCGCGGACGCCGTCATCGTCGGCGACTACGGCAAGGGCGTTGTCACACAGGCGTTGTTGAACGAACTGAAATCGCTCTGCCGCAGCCACGGCAAGTGGTTGAGCCTCGACCCTAAGCCGGTTCATCATTTGAACCTGACGAACCTTTCGCTCATCACGCCCAACCGGAAAGAAACGTTCGAGTTGGCGAATCTTTCCGACGACACGCGCAACGCCAATCCACTGGCGGACGCAAATCTGTTGAAAGCCGCCGCGTGCTTGCTGAACGAACCCCGCCCCGCCGTCCTGCTTATCACGCTCGGCGAACTCGGCATGTTGCTTTGCCAGCGCGGACAGTCGCCGGTGCTCATTCCCACCGTGGCGCAGGAAGTCTTCGACGTGTCCGGCGCGGGCGACACGGTGATCGCGACGTTCACGCTCGCCATCGCAGCGGGCGCTTCACCGCTCGAAGCGGCGATCATCTCCAATCACGCGGCGGGAATTGTCGTCGGCAAAGTCGGCACGGCCACCGCGACGCCGGAAGAATTGTTGGCGAGCTTCACCCAAAAATGAAACCGCCGGGACGCGATGAAAGTAGCGCGGCGCGGTCCCAACCGCTGGCCGCTCCTGAAACTGAAGGTGCCCGGACCGCGCATCAGCGTCTTGGAGTGCGGTGGCTGGCGGGGAACGGGGCTGACACCGCTTTCGTTTCGTTCATGCAAAACCCGCACCACCCCCGCGACGCCGAAAGCGGTGTGTGCCCTCACCCCTCACCCACCGCACTCCAAGACGCTCTCGCGGCATCGTCAGTCTCTTTGTCTGCCTCGGCCAACGTGCGAATTCGCGCTGTGGATGCGCCGCGTTTCCAACCATGAATCCCAAGATCACCCCGGCCAGCATCCGCGCCATGAAGGGGCGCGGAGAAAAAATCGCCGCGCTCACGGCGTATGATTTCCCGATGGCCCGGTTGCTCGATCAAGTCGGCGTGCCCTTCATCCTCGTCGGCGATTCGTTGGGCATGGTCGTGCTGGGCTTTCCCGACACCACGCACGTGACGATGGCGGACATGGAACATCACGTCCGCGCCGTCGCGCGGGCGAAACCGCATTCACTCGTCGTGGCCGACATGCCGTTCCGCAGTTATGAAACCGTGCCGACCGCGGTGGAGAACGCGAAGCGACTCATCACCGCCGGCGCGGAAGCGGTGAAGGCCGAGGGCGGGCGCGAGATCATCGAACAAGTGCGCGCCATCACGGCGGCGGGGATTCCGTTCTGCGGCCATCTCGGCATGTTGCCGCAACACGTGATCGAGGAAGGCGGCTATCACGTGAAAGGTAAAAAGGGAACGGAGCATCAGTCGTTGCTCGCCGATGCCGACGCACTCGTGGCCGCCGGCGCGTTTGCCATCGTGCTCGAACTCGTCACGCCGCCGGTCGCGAAAGAAATTTCAAAACGGATTCCCATTCCCACCATCGGCATCGGCGCGGGGCCGGATTGCGACGGACAAATCCTCGTCACGCCGGACCTGCTCGGAATGTTACCGTGGTTCAGTTTGAAGCATGTGAAGCCAAAGTTGAACGCGGCGGAGCAGATGCGGGCGGTGATCCAGGAATGGAAGAAAAGCGTCTGAGCGGAACGACGCCCGCCGCCGCTCCGCCCGTTCAAACTCGTTCACCGCACGGCGGTCATTCCATGCGTCGGCAGAATCGGCGGCAGATTCTTGTTCGCCAATCCGCGTTTCCGCATCTTCGTGAAGACGGCGAGGTTGAAGAAGTGCATCCCACCGAGCACCAGCAGCACGAGGCCGACCTTCGTGCTCAAACTCTCCACCGCCTCCTGCGCGTTGGCCGCCGCGACGCCGTATTTCAAAGCCAGCGACACGTAGCCGATGTTGATGAGGTAGAACCCGACGACGAGCAGGTGATTGACGGAATCGGCCAGTTGCTCGTTCCCGAGGAAACTGTCCACGAGAAAAATCCGGCCGTTCTTGTGAAGTGT
The DNA here is from genome assembly GCA_009695195.1 of Pedosphaera sp. Taxonomy (GTDB): domain Bacteria; phylum Verrucomicrobiota; class Verrucomicrobiia; order Limisphaerales; family JADLHS01; genus CAIKLQ01. The sequence continues at coordinate 9,474 of SIBJ01000048.1, read as the reverse complement.
GCGCGCGACCCAGACGGTCAGGGCGACGCTGATGGCGAGATATGCGAGGTAGGTGGTGACAATCCAGTTCATACGATGCCTTTCTTGTTGTCTGTTGTTTCTGTCATTGCAGAAGTATAATAACACGCCGTTGGAGACGAGCAAGTGATTTTTTGCGCCGCGCCCGTGCGAGCGGCAAAAGACGCTTTGTTTTTCACCTCCAAACGGCTAAATCATCCGCGCATGAGCCGATTGACCCATCTTAACGCCCGCGGTGAAGCCGCGATGGTGGACGTTTCCGCCAAGCCGGTTTCGCTGCGGCACGCCATCGCGCGCGGAGAAATCCGGCTGCGCCCGGCGACGCTCAAGCTGATCCGGGCCAATCGCGTCGCGAAAGGCAACGTGCTGGCCGCCGCGCGACTGGCGGGAATTCTCGCGGCGAAAAAGACCGGCGAATTGATCCCGCTCTGCCATCCCCTGCCCCTGACGCATTGCGAAGTGGAATTTGAAATCCCGAAATCCCGCGACCGCATCCTCATCACCGCGTCGGCGAAAGTCTCCGCGCAAACCGGCGTCGAGATGGAAGCCCTCACCGCCGTGAGCGTGGCGGCGCTGACGATTTACGACATGTGCAAGGCGGTGGACAAGAAGATGCGGATCACCAGTGTCAGACTGCTGGCGAAATCAAAAACGCTTACAAACGCATGAGATCCAGCGCGAACGGCGTGTTGCGTTTTGCGTGTTGCGTCAAGTTCCAACCGAGGGCGCACACTGCTTCTTGACGCAACTCGCAACACGCAACACGCTTCGCCAATGCACATTCTCGTCGGCATCATCACGGTTTCCGACCGCGCCTCGCGCGGGCTTTACGACGATCTCGGTGGGCCCGCGTTGAAGAAAGCGGCGGAAGGTTACGGTTGGAATGTCACCGCCGAATCGCTCGTGCCGGACGAGAAGGGCGACATCCAGCGCGCCATCCGCGAACTGATCGCCAAAGGCTGCCAGCTTATTCTCACCACCGGCGGCACGGGCGTGGCATTGCGCGACGTGACGCCCGAAGCCGTGCGGGAAATCGCCGTGCGCGAACTGCCCGGCTTCGGCGAGATCATGCGCGCCGAGTCCATGAAGATCACGAAGAACGCCATCCTCTCCCGCAACCTCGCCGTCGTGGTGGAAAGAGCGCTCGTCGTCTGTCTTCCCGGGAAACCAAGTGGCGCGGTCGAGTGTTTAAGCTTTGTGACCGGCGCCATTCCGCATTGCGTCGAGGTGTTGCAGGAAGTGCCGACGAATTGTTGAAGCTGTGAAAAGTTTTATTTGCCTCGCAGCGATCGCCGCGTGCGCGCTGTGCGGTTGCATGACAAAATCGCGCGCCAACAACCGCGCGCACGACGCCTTCGTTGCCGGACAGCGCCAGGGCATCGCGCAAGCCGCCGAAGCCCGGCGCACGAGCATCCGCTTCATCGGCCCCGTGCGCCAGCGCGAGATCGAGTGGGAGGATGGGTTGACGCTGGCGCGCGCCATCGTCGCGGCGGGTTACACTGATGCGCGCGATCCGAAAACCATCGTCGTGAGCCGGCAGCGTGAGCGGATTCCGGTGGACCTCGCCGATTTGTTCCGGGGCAAGGACCTCCCGCTCGAACCGGGCGACACGGTCGAAATCCAGCCGTGAGGCGGGGACGTATTGCGTGTTGCGTACCCGCTCGCGATTTATCGGAGTTGCGTCAAGAAACAACCCAACGTGCTCCTGCCACTTGACGCAACACGCAACAAGCCTCCCCTCCGCTGAACAATTCCGCGCTGGCTTTGTCCATATTGCGTCCGCTAAAAGATGCGGCGCTGGTTGCAAATAAATTCATGGACCAACGGCAAAGCGAAGTCAGTTTCAAGGATGGCCCGCGCAGAAATTCCTTTCTGCGAACGGCGGCGCTTTGTCTCGTCGCGCTTCTATGCGCCGCGACGGTACACGCGGCGAAATTCACCGCGTCGCTGGACCGCGAGAGCATCGTGCTGGGTGAGAGCGTGACGTTGAAGCTCGAGTTCAATGGCGTGAACCCGGGCGGGATGCCGCCGTTGCCGGCGATTCCCGGTTTGCAAGTCGCCGGCGGTCTGGGCTCCGGATCGTCCAGCAGCATCGGCCCCGAGGGCCAGTCCACCGTCAGTTGGTACACCATTCCGCTCACCGCCAATCAACCCGGCGAATTCACCATCCCGGCCTTCCACATTGACGTTGGCGGACAAAAGCTTTCCTCTCCGCCGCTCAAATTGAAAGTCCTGCGCGAGGACCCGAACACGCCGCCGGCCGAACTCGGCGAAAAATCCGCGTTCCTCTGGCTGACACTGCCGAAGTCAGAATGTTACGTCGGCGAAACCATCGTCGCCGAACTTCGCCTCTACATCCGACAGGGCGTCCGCAACATCGGCGGCTTCAACACGCCGCCGTTGCAAGGCGATGGTTTCACTTCCGGCAAACAATGGAATCAAGCCGCGCAGATGCAACGTCGCGTCGGGCGACGGATTTTCACCGCCATTCCGTTTTCCACATCCCTGACCGTGGTGAAAAGCGGCCCGGTCAAAATCTCGTCCCTGAACGCGACCATCGTCCTCAATCCACCGGACGCGTTCGACGGCTTCTTCGGCCGGCGCAACGACAGCGAACAGGTCGCGCTCGCCACCGGGGAGAAGGAAATCCGCGCGCTCCTGCTCCCGACGGAAAATGTTCCGCTCGATTTCAACGGCGCCATCGGCAACTTCACGATGAACTTCACCGCCGGACCGACGAACGTCGCGACCGGCGACCCCATCACCATCCGCGTGCAGATTTCCGGCCGGGGCGCGCTCGATGGCGTTTCGCTGCCGGCGCAAACCGCGTGGCAGGGTTTCCGAACGTATCCGCCGACGGCTAATGTCGAAACCGACCCGCTCGGGATTCAAGGCACCAAGACCTTCGAGCAAATCGTTTCGCCCGAGAACACCGACCTGCGCGAGCTGCCGCCCTTCTCGTTTTCCTTCTTCGATCCCGACGCGAAGCAATACCGCACGCTCACGCAACCGGCGGTGAAGCTCACCGTCCGCCCCGGCGGCAGCGCGCCGATGCCCGTCATCGCCGCCAACAAAAATCAATCAACCGAACCGCCCCCGCCGGCGCGCGACATCGTTCACATCAAACCCCGGCTCGGCAGCTTGAAAAAAATCGGCCCGCCGCTGATCCAACAGCCGTGGTTCCTCGCGGTGAACTGCGCGCCGGTGATGGCGTGGCTCGCCGCCATCGGCTGGCGCAGACGCGCGGAAGCGCTCGCGAACAATCCGCGCCTCCGCCGACAGCGCCAGGTCGCGCAAATCGTTCGCGACGGCTTGATGGAACTTCGCCGGCTCGCCGCCGCCAACCAGTCCGACGAGTTTTTCGCCACGTTGTTCCGGCTGTTGCAAGAACAGTTGGGCGAGCGGCTCGATTGTCCCGCGTCGGCGATCACCGAGGCGGTCATCGAGGAAAAACTCCGCCCGCGCGGTGTCGCCAACGAAACGCTGGCGGAACTCCACGAGCTTTTCCAGGCGCACAACCTCGCGCGTTACGCGCCGGCGCAATCCGGTCGAGAACTCGCGGCGCTCATTCCCCGGCTGGAAAACTCGCTGACAAAATTGCGAGAGGTGAAGTCATGAAACGCGCGTTCTTACTGCTGCTGCTCGCGCCACTACTTGCCCGCGCGGATGTGAAGGTGCAAAGCCCCGACGTGAATGTCGTTCAGTTCGAAGCCGCGAACCGGCTCTACGAAGAAAAGAAGTTTCCCGCCGCCGCCACCGGATACGAGACCGTTGTGAAGGGCGGCTCGGCTTCGCCCGCGCTCTGGTTCAATCTTGGCAACGCCTATTTCAAGTCCGGCCAGCTCGGGCGCGCCGTCGTCGCGTATCGGCGCGCCGCGCAGGCCACGCCGCGCGATCCGGATGTGCGGGCCAATCTCCAGTTCGCGCGCCAACAGGTTCAAGGGCCGAGATGGCACGCGCCCGGCTGGAATCGAGTGGCCGGCGGCGGATTCAGTTTGAACGAGTGGGCGGTCTTCACGGCCATCGGCGTCTGGCTGACTTTTCTCTCCCTGGCCGCCGCCGTCCTGCAACCGGAATTCAAATCCTTGTGGCGCGGCGGCGTAAAGATTTTCGGCGCCATGACCGCACTCCAAACCGTGGGACTGGTCGCGTCGCTCCTCGCCCACTCGCCGGAACTCGCCGTCGTCACCGTGCGCGAAGCCAACGCCCACCACGGCCCGCTCGAAGAATCCGCGAACGCCTTCACCGCGCACGACGGCGCGGAGCTGCGCGTGCTCGATCACAAGGACGACTGGTTGCAAGTGACCGACGACGCTCGCCACACCGGCTGGCTCAAGCGCACCGAGGTCGCGCCGGTCAATTGAAGTTCGGCTCAATTCCTTGGCGGAGCGCGGCGTTCACGCCGCTTCAACGCACGAATCGGAAGCGGGCCAGGTATTTCCCGCGCTGCGCCGCAACGGACGTCGAAGCGGCGTGAACGCCGTGCTCCGCCCGCGCCAATCGCGCGTCACTCCATTTTTTGCGAGGCTCAAGCGAGGTGCCCGCACGGTTTCACTTGTCATTTCGCCGCTGGACAGCTTCTCTTTCGGCAGTATGAACAACACCGCTTCCAATATCTCGGCCACAAAACTTTTCCTCGGCGGCGTTTTGACGGTCGCGCTCACGACCGTTGGCGCCCGCGCCGAAGAACTCAAGCCCATCTTCAACGGCAGCAATCTCGATGGCTGGATCCAGAAAGGCGGCAAGGCAAAGTACACCATCGAAGACGGCGTGATCGTCGGCACGGTGGTCAAAGGCACGCCGAACAGCTTCCTTTGCACGGAAAAGGAATACGGCGATTTCATTTTGGAACTCGAGTTGAAAGCGGATGCGGGATTGAACTCGGGCGTTCAGATTCGCAGCCATTGCTTTGCCGAGCCGACGACTTATGACTTCGGCCCGGAGAAAATCAACATTCCGGCCGGGCGCGTGCATGGTTATCAGGTCGAGGTGGATCATCGTCCCGCCCGCCGATGGAGCGGCGGCATTTACGAAGAGGGGCGACGCGGCTGGCTTTTTCCCATCCCGACCAATTCTCCGGCGTCGCCGGCCTTCAAATTCGGCGAGTGGAACAAATATCGCATCGAGTGCGCGGGCGATTCGCTGAAGACCTGGGTCAACGGCGTGCCGGCGGCGGACCTACTGGATGCGGAGACGTTGAGCGGCTTCATCGCCCTCCAAGTTCACGGCAGCGAACAGGACGGACTCAAAGTGCGCTTCCGGAACATCCGCCTGCAAGACAACGGCCGCCACGTCTGGCAAAAATCCTGGAATGAAAAAGATTTCTCCCAGGCGCATTTCATCGGCAAGGGCGTCTGGAAAATCGAAGACGCCGTCATTCACGGCACGCATCCGAAGGAAGAAAAAGAATTCGGCCATCTCGTCAGCAACAGCACCCTCGGCGACTTCACCGTCCGCCTGAAATACAAATCCGTGAAGGGCAACAGCGGACTTTATTTCCGCATTGATGAAACCGGCGCGACCGGCGTGTCCGGTTTTCAAGCGGAGATTGACGCCGAGAAGGACGCCGGCGGACTTTACGAGACGAATGGCCGCGCGTGGGTGAGCAAGCCGACGCCCGAACTGGTGAAAACTTTTTTCAAGCCGCAGGAATGGAACACGATGACGGTCTCGGCGCACGGCCGGCGGATCGCGACCGCTGTGAACGGACATCGCGCCGCCGAAGTGCTGGATGATCCCGGCCGCACCGAGGGACACGTCGCGCTGCAACTTCACGGCGGCCAGGACGTGGACGTTTACCTCAAGGACATGGAAATGCTGAAGAAAGCCGAATGACCGCCGAACAAAAAACCCGTGGCGAATTTGAATTGAGCCGCCGCCATTCCGTCTGACACTGACAACTTATGCGCCCCATCCCACTGCCCCTGCTCGCTCTCACCACGGTCTGGTTCGCCGCCGCCAGCGCCCACGCCGCGCCGGCCTCCGGCGTGCAGATCAAAGAACTCCCCGACCGTCTGCGCGTCGAGATCAACGGCCAGCTCTTCACCGAATATTTTTTTAAGGACGCCCCGCGGCCGTATTGTCATCCCCTGCTCGGGCCGCACGGCATCCAGATGTCCCGCGACTGGCCGATGAAGGAATCACCCGGCGAAGACCGTGACCATCCGCATCATCGCTCGTTCTGGTTCGCTCACGGCGATCTCGACGGCCAGGATTTTTGGAGCGAAGGCAAGGCCGCCGGCAAAACGGTCCACGAAAAATTCACCAAGATTTCCTCCAGCGAAAAGGAAGGCGTGATCCAATCGCGCAACCAATGGATCGCGAAGGACGGCGCGGTGATTTGCACCGACGACCGGAGGCTGCGCATTTACAATCGCCCCGACAACGAACGGCTCTTTGATTTCGAGATCACGCTGCACGCCGGCGCGAAGGACTTCACGCTCGGCGACACGAAGGAAGGTTCGATGGCCATCCGCCTCGCCGAGTCCATGCGCCTCAAGCCGAACAAGGAAAGCGAAGGCAAAGGCAAACCCACCGGCCACATCGTCAACAGCGAGGGCGCGCGCGACGACGCCACGTGGGGCAAGCGCGCCGCGTGGTGCGATTACTCCGGCCCCGTCGCGGGCCAGACGCTCGGCGTCGCGATCTTCGATCATCCGTCGAACCCGCGGCACCCGACGTGGTGGCACGTGCGCGATTACGGTTTGTTCGCCGCGAACCCGTTCGGCCAGCACGATTTTGAGAAACTCGCCGACAAGACCGCCGGCAAACTCGTCGTGCCCGCCGGCAAGAGCGTCACCTTCCGGTACCGTTTCTACATGCACGACGGCGACGAGAAGGCCGGCAAGGTCGCCGAACGTTACGCCGAGTTCAGCAAGACAAAATGAAATCTCCGCAAAACCAGCGTAGCGGCTTTCGGCAGAAAGCCGGACGCTTTCAATTTTCCGAATTTGCGGCGCTCTGCCGAGCCGCCACTACGACAATGCAAAATACTTTAACCACGCCCCGACCATGAACCAACTCAATCGCCGCAGCTTCGTCAAAAAATCCGCCCTCACCACCGCCGCGCTCGGCCTCTGGCCGCGCCTGCTCCGCGCGCAGGACCCCAACGCCAAACCCACCGGCGCCAACGGCGACATCCGCGTCGCCGTCGTCGGCTTTCATGGCCGCGGCGGGAGCCACATCGGCGGCTTCCGCGATCTGAAAGGCGTCCGCATCGTCGCCCTGTGCGACGTGGACAGCGCGGTGCTCACGGGCGGCGTGAAACAATTCGCCGACCGCGGCGAAAAGGTCGAGGGCTTTCAGGACATCCGAAAACTTCTCGAGCGCAAGGATGTGGACGTCATCTCCATCGCCACGCCCAACCACTGGCACGCGCTCGCCACCATCTGGGCCGTGCAGGCGGGCAAGGACGTTTACGTCGAGAAGCCGCTCTCGCATAATATTTTTGAAGGCCGGCAGGCCGTCGCCGCCGCGCGCAAGTACGGGAAGATGGTCCAGACCGGTTCGCAATGCCGTTCCAGCAGCGGGCTCATCGAAGCCATCGCGTGGTTGCGCGCCGGCAACCTCGGGAAAATCATCCGCGCCCGCGGCCTCTGTTACAAACGCCGCGCCAGCATCGGCAAGACCGACGGACCGCAACCTGTCCCCGCCCCGATCAATTACGATCTCTGGTGCGGCCCCGCCCCGCTTGACCCGCCCCGCCGCAACAGCAAAAAATTCGGCGCCATCCACTACGAATGGCACTGGCTCTGGGCTTTCGGCAACGGCGACCTAGGCAATCAAGGCGTGCACCAGATGGACATCGCCCGCTGGGTGCTCGGCGAGAACGCGCTCGCGCCGAAAACTTTCAGCATCGGCGGCCGGCTCGGCTACGAGGACGATGGCGAAACGCCGAACACCATGGCGGTTTTCCACGACTATCCGACCGCGCCGTTGATCTTCGAGGTGCGCGGCCTCCCGTCGCGCAGCGGCACCGAAGCCATGGACAACTACCACGGCGCCGGCATTGGCGTGGTGGTGGATTGCGAAGGCGGACGGATGGTCATCCCCAGTTACAGCCAGGCCGTCATGCACGACCAGGACGGCAAGGAGATCAAAAAATTTGACGGCGGCGGCGACCATTTCGAGAACTTCATCAAAGCCGTGCGCAGCCGCAAACACACCGACCTGGCGGCGGACGTTCAGGAGGGACACCTCTCCGCCGCGCTCTGTCACACCTCGAACATCTCCTATCGCCTCGGCAAAAAACTTTCGCCCGACGCCCTGCACGACGCCATCAAGAACGACAAGGACGCGCAGGAAACCCTCGGCCGGATGGAAACCCATCTCGCCGCGAACCAGGTGGACCTGAAGAAAACTCCTGCCACCCTCGGCGCTGTGCTGAAAGTGGACCCGAAGACCGAACAGTTCATCGGCAACGATGCCGCGAACAAACTCTTCACCCGCGAATACCGCAAGCCCTTCGTCGTGCCGGAGAAAGTTTGAGCGGAGGACGGAAGACGGCGGACAGAAGTCAGAAGTCAGCGGTCAGAGGGCGGAAGTGTGGCGGAGTGGCAGCGCACATCTCGCCTTTGAAAATAGCCCAGCGCTTCAGCGCTGGGTTCCCGATCGGAAAAACCAAGTCCCGCAAGGACGGCAGAAAAGTTCTTTCGTCCCTCACGGGACTCGATTGATTTGTCGCCCGTTGACCCAGCCATAAACTCCGATAAATCGCGAGCGGGTGGCTGGGCTATTTTCAATGCCGAAACTTCCGCCCTCCGCCTTCCGCCCTCCGCCCTCCGCCTTCCCGTTTCAGCTTTCAGCTTTCTTGATTTCTGCTTTTCCCTTTTCACCCATCCAATGGACTTCTCACCCCGAGCCCCGGCTTTTGCATCACATGCGTGTAAATCTGCGTGGTCGTCACCTCCTTGTGCCCCAGTAAATCCTGCACCGTGCGGATGTCCGTTCCACTTTCCAACAGGTGCGTGGCAAAACTGTGCCGCAACACATGCGGCGTCACCATCTTTCGCAGACCCGCCGCTTGCGCCGCCGCCTTCACCGCCCGCTGCACACTCATCGCATTGACGTGATGCCGACGCACCGCCCCGCCCCGTGGATCAATCGAAGTTACCTTGGAAGGAAACACCCACTGCCAGATCCATTCCTGCTCTGCGCGCTGATACTTCACCTTCAATCCGCCCGGCAACCAGACCCGGCCAAGACCGCGCTGCAAATCCTCCTCAGGCATCCGCTGCACTCGGCTCAACTGCGCCCGCAATGGCGCTTCCAATGACTGGGGCAACATCGTCACCCGGTCCTTCGCCCCCTTCCCGTCATGCACCACTATCTGACCGCGCTCGAAATCCACGTCCTTGACCCGCAACCGCAACCCCTCCATCAACCGCAGCCCCGTGCCATACAACAACCGCGCAATCAACCCCAACGTCCCCTCCATCCCGTCCCACAGCCGTGCCA
>SIBJ01000158.1 GCA_009695195.1 Pedosphaera sp. | reverse complement strand
CCGCCGGGTGAGTAATCACCCGGCACGACGTCGGAGAGCACTTCCGTGGTCGTGTGATAATCCGTCGCCACCAGCCGGTGCGTGAACGTCGTCGTCAGCCAGCGCGCCGGCCGCAACGTGAGCCGCGATTCCACTTCCTGCGTCGTGCGACCGAGCGCCGAGATGAACGTGGGATAACCAAAAATCGGATCTGTTGGATAATCACCAAACCCGTCGTCAAACGTCGTGGCCTGGTCGTGATAGCGGTAATGCGAACCGAACTTGAGCCACGCGCGCGGCGAGGAATCGAACCCGGCGCGGAAATCCCGCGCGTCGCTCTGCGCGTCGGTGTCGCGATTGAACGTGTGGTCGCCCACCACCTCTTCGCGATGGCCGAGGCTTTGCTGTTGCAACCGCGCCTCGGCGAAGAGCGTCGTGAACCGCAGCCGCGTGAAACGCAGCGATACGTTTTCCTCCACCGAGGTTTTGTCGAGGTCGGCTATGAAATTCACCGGCTGGTGAATGCCGAGGAACGCGAAAGGCGGCGTGGTGAGCACGTCGTAAAAACCCTCGGCGGTGCCGTCTTGCCGCGTCCATTCCGCCTGCACCCCGAACGCCAGCGTGCCGCCTTCCCACGGACCGAGCAGCGCGTTGGCGTTCGCGACGTGCGATTCGCGTTCGAGGACGAGCCGCTGGCTGCGCCACTCGACGCGTTGCACCACCGGCGGAATGATGGGCGCGCCGGTGGGATCAAACGTGGCCAGACTGAAATTCGCGTCCGCCGAGAGATGGCTGTAAAGATAACCCGCCGAGCCGTGCAGCCAGTCGCGAAATTCGCGCTCGACCCGCACCGTATTCGCGCCTTGGAACGACCGCCAGCCCTCGCTGATGGTGTCCGCGATAAGAATGTTCGGCGCGCCGAGCACCAACGAGTGAACATTCTCGCGGCGCGTTCGCGAGTCCGTCCACTCGCCGCGAAAGCTGTCCTCGAAGCGCCAGCCGCCGCGCTCGAAGTCGGCGTCGAACTTGAGAATGTGCGTGCGCTCGTCAATCGCCTTGAACGCGGGATAAATATTTTTTGCGTCTGTGCTCGCATCGTCCGGCGGCAACGTGCCGGCCGCGCCCCATTGCAACGTCGCCTTCTCGCCGGTGCGGTATTGATATTCGTAACCGAGCACGAGCCGCGGCCAGTCGGGCAGTGTCAGGCCGAGATCAAGCCATGCGCGGCCGGTGTCGAGGTGCAGATCGCGACCGAGACTGAACGACGGTGGATTCAGTGTCGGGACATAACCGCCGGTGTCGGAATCGTATTTGCGGAACTGCGAGAAACCGAACCGCACGAACCCGACTTCGTTTTTCTCCAACAGCCCCTCGGCGCGGTAATCGTCAATCAACGCGTGACCGCTCAACGAGAATTTTGTTTCCGGGGAAATGTTTTCTGTGAGCGCGAATGTTTCCAACCCGCCGCGCCAGCCGTCACGCAGCCATTGATGCTCGCGGAATTTCGCCTCGTTGCCGTGAACAGCGACAAAACCAATCGCCGGCGTGAGCGTGAAGGTGAAGGCCGAATTGGTTTCCGCGCTCCACGTTGCGCCCTGGTCAATCCACGCGCGCAACAAAGCGACCTGTTCGCGCGTGAGCGGCTCGCCTTTGCCCGCCGGCGGCATCGCAAGGTCTGCGTCGAGCCGCGCGACGAGATGGATGAGCGGTGACTTCGCGCTGTCGCCGGGAATGATGTCCACGCCGGAGCTACCACCTTTCAGCGCGGACTCGCGGTTGTCCAACCGGAATCGGCTCTTCGGGCGCTCGGGGCCGTGGCAGCGGAGACAGTTTTGCGCGAAGATCGGCTGGATGTCGGCGGCGAAATCCACCGGGCGCGCGGCGGGCGGCGGGAGTTGGGAAAGGTCCGGCGCGGCGGTGGCGTTGACGGCCGTGAAAACGAGGAGAAGAACGGCAACACCCAACATCCAACATCCAACATCCAACATCCAATGACCCGAACCGCGAACCGTTCGGTGTTGGATGTCGGATGCCTGCTCGCGATGCATCGGAGTTGGGTGTTGGATGTTTCCCGCCATGTGAGGCTTTAATAAAGCTGGTGCGGACTGAAGTTCGAGCCGTGGACGGCGGTATGGCAACCGGCGCTCCAGCAGCCGCCCAACTTCAACTTGTCCGTGTGATTTTCCCGACCGATGTAAATGCCATTCGCGCCGGCGAGCGAACCTTGCTGCTGCGCGTGGCATTTGAGGCAAAGATTATTGTCACGCTCGACGAGCATCGCCTTGTTGATCGAGCCGTGCGGGTTGTGGCAGACGGCGCAGCCCTCGCGCAACGCCTCGTGCTCGAACACGAACGGTTTGGTTTGCTCGCGATGACATTGCGCGCAGGATTGATTCAGCCGCGCCATCGCCAGGCCGCCCGCAGGTTTCAGGATGTCCGCGCCGTGCGGGTCGTGGCATTGCACACAGTTCATCTTTTTTTCCAACACCGGATGATGCTGCGGCAGGTTGAACTCGGCGTGCGTTTGGAGGTGGCATTGGAAACACGCGGTCGCGTCCCGGCCGGGATTCACGATGAATTTGCCGCGACCGCCGCCGGCCTCGATGTGTTTGCTGCCGGGGCCGTGGCACGATTCGCAGCCGCTCTGGCCCGGCATGGCCGCGCCCGCGACGTGAACCCGCGCGTGCGGACTGGCCGCGAAACGCCGGACGTAATTGGTATGACACTCGAAGCAGGCGCGATTGCCGGCGAAGTGCGCGCCGGGAATTTCCGGCGGCGCGACGACGGTGCGCGGGAGCGTGGAGCAGGAGTTTGAGAACAGCGCGAGCGCGAGGACGGCGAACGCCAAAATGATTCCCGCGCGCCAGCCGTTCATGCGTCACCTCGCAGACGTGTTCCCATCTTAATCTTACTCTTTCGGACGCCGAGGAGATCGGGATTACGATTAAGATTAAAATTAAGATTAAGAAGCTGGCGGTTCATCATCGGTGAATTTGCGGTCGCGTGATCAGCTTAAATGGCCGCCGCTTGAATTCAAGCGCGCGCCGCAACTCACGCGGCGGCGAGGTCTTTCGTCCAGAAGTGCGATTGCCATCGGCTGATGGGAATCCGCCGGGCCAAAGCCCGCGGCCGTTGAAAACTCACGATTGAAATACCGGGCTCCGCGACGACGAGGCCAGGCGGGGACTGCCCGCGCACGCCAAGGTCAAGGTGGCGGGCGAGGCGAGGCGATCTTCCATTCCAAGATTTCATGATTGAACCTACCGTTGCACGAACGTCAGAGCGTTGGCGGGCGCAATTGGTTCCCGGCCGGATGTTTTTTTCGCTGGCGTTCGTTCCGGCGCGCGGACCAGACTCCGCGACGGCTGAACCTGGCACGGGAACATTTTGCACCGGAAACACTCTAACGATTGATGCCGCGATATGGCTTCCGGGAATGATTTTGAAGGCTTGGTGGCGCGTTTTTACGAGCCACTCTACAAGTTCGCCTTCAGTCTGACGCGCGAAGAAGCCGACGCGTGCGACCTGACGCAGCAAACATTTTACGTCTGGGCGGTCAAGGGACATCAATTACGCGACTCGACCAAAGTGAAGACCTGGCTGTTCACCACGTTGCACCGGCAGTTCCTCGAAACCCGCCGGCGGCTCACGCGCTTTCCGCAACAGGACCTCGAATCGGCGGAACTGGAGTTGCCCGTGCTCACACCGGAACTGGCGGGCCGGCTGGATTCGGCGACGACCTTGCGCGCGCTCGCGCAAGTGGACGACGTGTATCAAGCGCCGGTCGCGCTGTTCTATCTCGAAGGCTGTGCCTACAAGGAAATCTCCGAAATCCTCGAAGTGCCCCTGGGCACGGTGAAATCCAGGATCTCCCGCGGCATCGGGCAACTGCAAAAAATTCTGGCGCGCGACCTCGCCGTGAGCGGCCGCCGTTCGCCCTCCAAACCGTGACCACGCAACAAATCAAAGAAAATCTGCTGCGGTATCGGCCGGGAACGGCGGATGCGGAAGACGCCGACTTCGCGGAGGCGCTCGCGCTGGCACGGCAGGACGCGGAACTGGGCCGGTGGTTCGACGACCGCTGTAAAGTGCAGACGATTCTGCGCCGACGTTTCGAGGAGACGGAAGTGCCGGCGGGTTTGAAGGAGCAAATTATTTCCGAGTATCGCGCGGCACAGGTACGGCGGCGCTGGCGGCAGACGGCGGTCGTGACCGCGCTGGCGGCGTGCGCGGTTTTGATCGCGGTCTTTTTTCTCTGGCGCCAGCCGGGAAGCGACGAGCAGTCGCTCTCGGCCTTCGGCCGGCGCATGGTCAAGACCGCCGTGAAGACCTACGGGATGGACGTGGAGACAAATGATGCCGCCGCAATCCGCGCATATCTCGCCGCGAAAAAAGCCCACGCCGATTTCGTGGTGCCGGAACGGCTCGCGGCCACTGCTTACAGCGGTTGCGCGGTATTGCCGTGGCAAAGCCGGACGGTTTCGATGATTTGTTTTCGCTCCGGCAAACCGCTCGCGCCCGGTGAGAAGAGCGACCTGTTTCTCTTCGTGGTGGATCAGAACGCGGTCAAGGACGCGCCGAAATCCAACCAGCCGGTGTTCGCCAAACAGAATCGCATGACCACCGCGACGTGGGCGGCGGGCGGAAGGGTTTATTTTCTGGCCGGCAACGGGGACGAAGCTTTCTTGCGGCAGTACTTCTGAACATCACGTCACGAAAATGCGTGGTTCTTTAGAAGAGAATCACCAACCTCCCATCCAGTTCGATACGCAAGTCTCCGTGGTGGATTCACGAAAAACAAAAGGCCCAATCGCTTGATTGGGCCGAAACCTGAGTCCCGCCAAATTATCGCCGCCGCAGGCGACGGCTGGAGATCAAGCCAAACACGCCCAAGCCAACTAGGACCGAAGTCGCAGGTTCAGGCACCGCAGGCGTCACGTCCGCCCAAAGCGTCCCGATGCGCAGTTCGTCAATCAAGAGCGTGTCCGGCTCGACGCTGTTGTTTCTCACAAAGAACGACCGGATGCCTGAATTCAGTGTCAGAGCGGTGCCAGCCGTGACCGTCAACTGCGCGGCGGGCTCGACACCACCGGGCGTGGGATTGATGTATAAACTGGCGCTGCCGCCGGCAGCAAAGTCGTACTTGAGCACGACGAACACAGTTTGGGCACCGGCGCCGGTGGTAAAAGCCTGCCCCGTATAATACTGCCGGTCAGCAGCGGTGGCCGTTTTTGAAGTTCCCAGTTGATAGGTGGGTGAGAATTGGGTGCCATCGCCGGAGCGGATCAGCAGAGGAGCGGCGGATGAGCCAGCTGCGGGAGCGGCGGTGTTCGCGATAGTTTGCGGCCCGGCCATGAATGAACCGGACGTGAGATTTACACCTGTGGCGAACGCGTTTCCACCCGCCGCCTGCACGACCGTCACCTTCATGAGAAGCGAATAGTAGAGGGTGCCAGTGGTGATTCCCGCGCTGATTGTGGTACCGTCCGTGGCTGCCGGCCCGCCCACGCCGCTCCCATCATATTGGAGACTGATGGTATCGGTGCTGACTTGGAGACCGGGGAACGTCAAGCCGCCGACATTTTGCACGGTTGGATCAGCCGATGCGCCGTTTTTAACCCACGTCGGCGAGCCGGCGGTACCGAGTGACGGCGTCGCAGTACTGTAATTGGGAACCTCCGAAAACTACTTTTCTGGGGTTCAGTTGATGGTGTTTGTTCGGTTTGAGGTGTGGCTGGAATGGCGCTTAGTTAAGGGCATGTGTCGTTGATTTTTTCTGGGTGGCTTCGGCAATGATTTCCTGCCGGGGGCGCATCAACAAGGGAAAGTTTTTCGGCCTCCGTTTCCTCATGCGCGGTTCGGATCGCTCAGGGCGTTCCAGCA
>SIBJ01000047.1 GCA_009695195.1 Pedosphaera sp. | reverse complement strand
CGTCGAGCTGGCTACGGACGCCGCTGGAGATCCGCGAACTCGGCGGCGCGATCTATGGCGATCGCCGTGACGGGTTTCACGGGAAACGGAGTGGCGGGTCGAAACAACAATTACACCATCTCCGGTTTCTACGTGAACGACCCGTGGACCGGCTACGCCATCAGCCAGGGTTTGCCGGCGGCCCAACGGGGGTTGGGCGAACACACCTGGATCCGCTACGGTTGGAAAAACGACGTTACCGCGCCGCTGGTCAACCTGCCCGGAATCGGTCTGGTTCACGCCGCGCCAAGCCGATGGTTCAAATAATTCAATCCAGCTCCCGGTCAACCCGGCGAGGGCGCTTCCATGGCGGCCACCGGCTTTAAGTTCGTCGTTGAACGATTGGGACCGGAGCTTCCTGATGATGGGAATGGCGGCATTTATTCCAGCTTTGCCGCGCCGCCCGCTCCGCTGGGGGGAGGTCCCCTCAATGCCGCCGGCGCGGGCGCCCAGGCCGCGGCCGATCTGGCGGCCAGTGATTTGAATGACGAGTACGGCCTTTCCGGCGGCGCCTTCGACACCGCCAATGAGATACTGATGGATCCCAGCGGCGAGGGCGACTGGCTCGTTCCCTACAAACGCGGCAGCGACTACACCGGCGCCCTCCTCATTGACGCGGAGACGGGCGTGATCGAACAGGCAACGTGGCTGGAAAGCGGCGAGACCCCATTTCAACTATCCGATCTGGACGACATGTACGCCGGGCTTTACGCCGACTTTATCCCGAACGACAATCTCGTCCCCGAACCCGGCACGGTCGCGCTGGCGCTGCTGGGTGTGGCGCTGTTTGTCGTCCGCCGCCGCCGCGCCTAGTCCTTCGCGAGTTCGGGTCAAATCGCACCGCTTCGTAAACGCGCGGGCAACGAGCCTGCCGACACCTGCGTCGCGGCACTTCCAACGACCAGACCCGTTCGCAGCCATTCCAGCGGCGGAGCGCCACTTTCGATTTCCTTTGCAACGGCCGCGAGCAACGCATCCCCGGCCCCGACCGTGTTGCGCGGCTTCACGCGCGGCGGCGCGGCGGCAGACTGAAATCCTTCCACGCGATTGACGAGCAGGCTGCGCTTCGCACCGCGGGAAACCAAAACCCAACCGCGCGTTTGCTCCGAGAGCGCGCGGGCGGCGCGGAGAATTTCCGCTTCCGAGCGCAGCGGCTGGCGCCACCATTGGGCGAGTTCGTGTTCGTTCGGCTTCACGAGGAACGGGCGCGCCTGGATCGCCGCCGCGAAGGCCGGGCCGTCGCAATCCAGCAGCGTCCGCACGCCGAAGCGGTGCGCGAGGCGGATGAGTCTGGCGTAGGCCGTGACCGGCACGCCGCGTGGGAGGCTGCCGGAAAGGATCAATAGCGGAGCGCGCGGCGTCCCGGCGCGCAGCGGGTGCGAAGGCGAGACGAGGTCCAACTTATCTGCACTGTCCAGAGCGCTCGTAGCCGCTGCGACCGGGGACCGGTCGCGCTCCGCCGAAGCAGTTGCGCGACGCAACCAATGTTTCACTTTCGCGACAATTGCGTTCCATTGGCGTCGAGAAAGTCGCGGCCCGAGTGGATTGAAACGCATTTGCCGTCCGACATTGGTCGTGACGATGACGTTGACGCGCGTGGCTTCACGGAGGTGGATGATCGTCGAGGAAATTTTTTCGGCACGAAGATAGCCGGCGAGTTCACCGCCCGTTTTGCCGCCAAGTGGGAGGAGCAGTTGCGGTTGGCCGCCGAGATGCGCCAGCCAGCGCGCGACGTTGATGCCTTTGCCGCCGGCCCAGCGGCGTTCGGAACGGACGTTGTTCTTTTCCTCCCAGAGCACGTCATCCACGCGCCACTCGGCGTCAATCGAGGGATTCAGCGCGAGGATGAGCGCGGCCATTTACGGCACCTGATAAACCTGATAGTAGCGCGCCGCGCCGAAGCCGCTGGTCTGCGAGCCGTCGTCGAGGAACGAGAACGCCGTCGTGCCGGACGTGATGACGTTGGTGAAACTGGCCCACGCCGGCGGAAGGGAGCCGGCCCATTGCACCTGATACCGCGCGCCCAAACCGCCGTCCCACGTGATCAGGAAACCGTTGGTCGCGCGGGAAACGTTCACGCCCGTGGGCGGCGCGGGAACCCACGGCGGCGGCACGGGCAAAAGCACCAGACCATCCCGCACGCGGAAGTATTGGAACGGCGACGGCAACGGGACGCAGTACGTCGTGGATTCGTTGGTCGCGGTGATCGTTGGCGAAATTGTGACCCACGGCGGTGAGAAAAGATTGGTCAGGCCCTGAACGTAATAGTGGACGCCGATCAACGAATCCCAAGTGAGGCAGAAGCCGTTGCTGTTGACTTCGGTGCCGGTGACGACGATCGGCTGGCCGGTGACGGGCCACTCGGTCGCCTTGATCGCGTAGCTCGCGGGCGCACCGGAGAGATTGATGGCGGCGAGGAACCAGTCGCCGGCGGACAACGCAACGGGCGCGGAGTTGGTGAACACGGTGATGAGTTCGTCGTTCAAGCCGAGATTGACGCTGGAGTAATCGTTCGTCGCGAGATTGGGCAACGGCAGACCCTTGCGCGCGAGCAGCGTGAAGTCGGCGCTCGGGCCGTTGATCTCGAACTGCGCGCGCGCGGCGCTCGGCGTGACGCGGTAGCGGAAGTAGTTGATGTTCGTCGTCGCGGGCGCGTTGGTCGCGAAGTACGCGAGACTGTTCGTCAACGTGATCACGCCGGGAATGCCGGGGTCAACGATGACGAGGCCTTCGACGACGCGGAAGTAATGATACGGCGACGGCAGTGCGAGACACCACGTGGTGTTCGTCGAGACGGCGGTGATGGTCGGCGAAACGGTGTCCCAGTTCGTATCGGTGACGTTGATCCGGCCTTGAACGTAATAATGCACGCCGGGCAGCGAGGTCCAGGTGATGCAGAAGCCGTTCGTGGAAACGAACTCGTCGGTGATGAGGATGGGCCGGCCCGTCTCGGACCACTCGGTCGCCTTGATGGTGTAGGACGCCGGGACGGCGGACACGTTCACCGCCGCGAGATACCAATCGCCCGCCGAGAGCGCGCGCGGGACGGAGTTGGTGAAGATGACGATCAACTCGTCGTTCGTGTTCGGATTGGCGCTGAGATAATCGAACCGGAACAGGCTCGGCAGCGGCAGGCCCTTGCGCGCGACGAGCGTGAGGTCGGCGCTCGCGTTGTAGATTTCAAACTGCGCGCGCACGGCGTTGGTGGTGACGGTGTAGCGGTAGTAGTCCGTGTTGGTCTCCGCCGGCGTGTTGACGTTGTCGTACGGGATGCCGTTGGTCAGCGTGATGATCGGCGAAATGAGGGCGGCGAACTCGGTGGCCTTGATCGCATACGCCGCCGGGCCACCGGAAAGGTTCACGGCGGTGAGATACCAATCGCCCACCGAGAGCGGCACGGGCGCGGAGTTGGTGCGGATGATGATGACTTCGTCGTTCGTGCCGGGCCGCTGGCTGCGATAATCGAACAGCGTGAGACTCGGCACCGGCGGGCCTTTGCGCGCGACGAGCGTCATGTTCGCGCTCGGATGATTGATCTCGAACCGGACGCGCACGGCGTTCGTCGTCACGGTGTATTTGTACCACGCGCTCGCGCCGCCGGCGTTGGTGTTGGCGTATGGGATGGCGTTGGTGAGCGTGATGATCGGCGGATATTCGGTGGCGCGGATGGCGTAGCTCGCGGGCGCGCCAGAAATGTTCACCGCGGTGAGATACCAGTCGCCCGGCGAGAGCACGACGGGCGCGGTGTTAGTCAACACCATGATCAACTCGTTGGCGGTGCCGGGGTTCGCGCTCATGTAATCGAAGGTGACGAGGTCGGGCAACGGCAGGCCCTTGCGCAATACGAGCGTGATGTCGCCCGACGGCGAAAGAATCTCGAAGTCCGTGCGGATGGCGTTGCTCGTGACGGTGTAGCGGTAGTAATTGGTTTCGCCTGCGGCGGCGTTGGTTTTGCTGAAGGCGATGCCGTTCGTCAACGTGACGATGCCGGGGAATTCGGTGGCCTTGACGGTGTAACTCGCCGGCCCGCCGGAGATGTTCACCGCCGTGAGATGCCAATCGCCCGGCGACAGCGCCACGGGCGCGGAGTTGGTGAACACCACGATCAATTCGTCGTTCGTGCCGGGATTCGCGCTGCGGTAATCGAAGCTCGCGAGACCGGGCAGCGGAAAACCTTTGCGCGCGACGAGCGTGACATCGGCGGTCGGGCCGAGGATCTCGAAGGCCACCAACCCGGCATTGCTGCTGACGATGTAGCGGTAGTAGTCGTTCGTCGTGATGACGCCGGAGTTGGTGGTGAAATAGCCGATGGCGTTCGTCAGCGTGATGATGCCCGGGAATTCCGTGGCCTTGATGGCGTAGGTCGCGGGCGCGCCGGAAAGATTCACCGCGCCGAGGAACCAGTCGCCGGGTGAGAGCAGCACGGGCACGGAGTTGGTGAACACGACGATCACTTCGTCGTTCGTTCCCGCGTTCGCGCTCAAATAATCATAGGTGACGAGGTCGGGCAGCGGCAGGCCCTTGCGCGCGACGAGCGTGAAGTTGGCGCTCGCGCCGTTGATTTCAAATTGCACGAGGGCGGCGTTGCTGCTGACGACGAAGCGGTAGTAATCAATGTTGGTCAAGGCCGGCGCCGAGTTCGAACCGAAATACGGAACGCCGTTGGTGAGGGTGATGATGGTGATCGGCGGCGGGTTCGTCAGGTAAACGATGTCCACCCCGCTGACCATCACGCGCACCGTCGTCTGGAATTGCGAGAGCGCGGGATAATCCTTCGCCGAGAAATTGAACGACGCGAAACCGCTGTAAGCCGTGTCCGGTGTGAAGCGCGCCGTGCGACCGTCGGGGAGCAGCGTGACGCTGCCGTTCGTGCCGTTGGCGACGCCGAAGGTCAACGCGCCGGTGTTGCCCGCGAGCTTGAACAGATCCACGTCCACCGGCGTGTCGTGCAACGTGAGCGCGTGCGGCACGCCGAGCCAGTTGAGATATTCTTCGAGGTCGGTGTAGCCGTCGGCGTCGCGGTCGTTGTTGTTGCTGGGGACGGCAGGGTTCAACGCCAGCGTGGTTTCCCAATAATCCGGCATGCCGTCCAAGTCCGTGTCCACGGGCCGCGGCGCATCGCTCAGCAACGGCCAGCCGCCGACGGAATTTTGCGAGTCAATGATCGCGCCGGTTTGCGAACGCACGCCGCCAACGATGCGGCGGTCGGCGGAGTCGCGTTGCGTCAACGAGGCGCCCGCGAACGCGAGGACGCGCGCATACGCGGAGTCCGCGAATTCAATCGAGACCGCCGGCAGGAAGAACGGAGCGCCGACCGGCGTGTAAGGATTGGCGAGCATCGCCGGGCCGGTGTTCACGCCGTCGGGCACGCCGTTGGTGTTGCTGTCAATCAGGTTCGCCGCCGAGAAAATCCAGGTGTTGGTCGTGCCGCCGCGGAAGGCGGTGTTGCGCGCGACCGTGTTCGAGCCCGCAATGAGATAGTTGCCGATGTAATTGAGGCGATTGGTGAAGCCGCCCGGATTGTCCGCCGAGTCGTCCTCGGAGTATCCGGCGCGGTCACCCCAGTTGTAGATGACGTTGTTGACGAAATCGAGGTTGAGGTTGTCGCCGAGCCGCGGGTTGTGGGACGAATTGTCCGCGAAAAGATTGTGATGGAAGCTCAACGTGCCGTAACCGTAACGCAACGACGAGCCGTAGCCGTGCGCGCCGCTTGGGTGGCAGGAAGTGTTCAAGCTCTCCGCGATCATGGACCATTGCACGGTGACATTCGTCGAGTCGGTGGCGGAAAGCGTTTCGTCAATGCTCCACGAGCCGGAGATGTGATCGGCGATGACATCGCGCGCGTTGTCGAAATGGAACGAGTCGTCCTGGAAATTCGGGCAGTCCAAATCGCCCGGACGGAAACGCAGGTAGCGAACAATGATGTCATGCGTGTCCTGCACGGAGGTGACCCGCCCGCGCAGCGTGATGCCCTCGCCGGGCGCCGTCTGGCCCGCGATGGTGATGTACGGCCGGTTGATCTTCAGATCGGAATACAATGTGATCGTGCCGGCGAGATCGAAGACGACCGTGACGTTGGTTCCGCGCAGGCCGAAGCGCAGACTGCCCGGCCCGTCATCGTTCAAGTTCGTTACGTGATAAACCGAGCCGCCGCGACCGCCGACCGCGCACGCACCCGCGCCCTGCGCGCCGGGGAACGCCGCGAAGCATTGGTTCGTTTCCGTCACCGCGAGGATGGTGTAGGTGATGACGTTCGTGGTGTTGTTCGGCACGCCGAGATACCACGCGGTGTTGAGGTCCGGCAGCGAGAAGTTCGTGCGCAGGAGCATGAATTCCGCGTTCGATCCCGGCGACTGGCTGGTCGTGTAGTACGGCGGGATGAGCGGCCACGCGTTGCTCTGCAAGGTCAGATCGCCGTTGCCGCTGAGGTTGTACAGGAAGAACCGCACGCCGGGCGCGGAGTTCGTGATGGTGAAGCGGAAGAAATTCGTCAGGGCCGCGCCGGGGCCGGAGTTGAAATCGAACGGCACGCCGTTGGTCAGATCAATGATCGTCGGCGCGGCGGTGAGTTCGGTCGCGCGGATCGCGTAGCCGGCCGGTACCGCCGTGCGGTTGAACGCGCCGAGATACCAGCGGCCCGGGGTGAGCGGCACGGGCGAGGAGTTCACGGTGTAGGGCGAATTGGTGGCAACGATGACGTTCTCGTTTTGGGAAGACGGATTCGCTCCTAGATAATCGTAGGACGTCAACGTCGGCAACGGCACACCGTAACGGACGGCGAGATCAACGTTGGTGGTCGGGCCGATGATCTCGAACGCGGTGGCGAAGGCGTTCGAGGAAACATCGTACGAGAAGTAACGCGGCAACGTCCCGGCGGCGAGCACGGCGTCGAGCGAGATGGCGTTGGTCAGCGGCGTGATGTCGAAGTCCACTTCGATGGCGAAGGTCACGGTGGTCAGGCCGGGATTCTGCACGCCGAGGTAATAGCGTGCGCCGGGCACGAGCGCCGGCACGCTGCCGATGGTGTTCAACTCCGCAAGGCCGGTAACCGCCGGCCCGATCAATTTCACATCACCGAAATTGGTGGTCGTCGGCGGGATGTTCTGATTGAACCAGACATTCACCGGCGCGGTCGCTGTGATAAGAATGTTCGTGGCGAATCTGGCCCACGGCGGAACGTCCACGATGAAGTAGGCGATTTGTCCTGGCGGCACGCTGTTGGTCAGCGGAGCGCCATGGGTCAATGTGCCCGGCAGCGGCACGACGGATTGGAAGGTGAGATTCATCGCCCAACTGACGAGCGAGGCGTTGAGCGCCGCGCCCGCGCGCGAATCCCAGACCTCCAACTGCCACGTGCCCTGCGCGTTCTCGCCGGTCAACTTGGCGAGGGATTCCTCCGGCAGCACGTAGAGCGCGGCGGCGGTCTCGTCGAGCGTGAACGTGTCCACCAACTCGCCTGATTCACCGGACACGGCGCGAAGATTCAGCGGTGTGGAATTCGCGTTCGCGTTGAAGAAGATAGAGTTCGTCACCCAGTTGGTCGTCGTGCTGAGGAATGAATTCGTCAACGCGCCCGGCACAAAGACCTGCGCCCCCGATCCGTCGCCGAGAGAACAGAAAGTCCAGTCGAGGATGTCATGATTCTCCCAAGCCCAGCCGGTATGAGAGCTAAAACCGACCCAGGCGTGCCCGGAACCATCCATGGCCGAAGCCATGCCGGGCACGGAGACGTTGGCCAGAACAAGGACGTTATCCACCCAGGCGTTGAGCTTTGAACCGTCATAAACAAAGTGCGCCTCATGCACCGCCCCATCGCTGAGGTTGATGGGGATTGGGGTCAAATCGGTTTGGGCGAGATACGTCGAATTGGTCAGAATGCCGATGGAGTTGTGGCTGACATCGCAGACCGAATAGTCAAAGCAACCCGGCCAGTTATGAAATGTGTTGAGGAACACGCTTACGTAATTGCTGCTCGCGCTCAGTGCAAATTGCGGATCGGCCGCCGCCACGTTTTGAATGGAGAAGACGATTCCATCTGCTCCGGGCGGGGTGCCCGGGAGGTTGCCCAGATCGTTGATGCGGAAATGAAATCGAGTGTCGAAACCGCCAGCAACCTTCGGCTTGGCCGCCAGCCACATGTTACCACCCTTATCCTGCAAAGCCGGCGTCAGGCGGATCACGCCGCCGGTGGGCGAGGCATCTCCTGTGAGCGTCACGCCAGCGGCAGAGGGAAAGTTGGTGAACTCAACACAATTTGGCGCTTGGCGATGGGCGAATTTCACGCGGTAGCCGCGGCCCGAAGTCGTCGCGAGTGCCCGTTGCATCTGGCCGGCGCGCAACGCGAGCGAATTCACCCCGGCGTGAACCAGCGTCGGATCATTGAAGACCGTCACCGGGTTGGTGGTGGACAAGCTCCAGCCATCCACGATTTGCGGCGACACGTAATCACCGGTCGTCGTCGGGGCCTCGAAGCCGCTGATCAGGAGATTCGTAGTCAGCGACGGAGGCAGATACGGCGGCTCGAGAAATTTGATCGGGGTGGTCGTCCGATTGGTGTTTTCCGTGAAGGTCAGATAGTTGTGACCAAACTGCACGTCGCTCACGGTGAAATTCCACTGCGTATTCGTAACGCTGTTACCGCTTTCGTTCATGACGAAGATCACCTGCGTTGAAGACCCCGGGCCGTAGTTGACCGTGAATTGTCCGGCTCCGCTGACCAGTCCCGTGTCGCGGATCAGATTGTTTTCGTAATAAATCGTCATCCGATCCGGCACGGTGAAGAATTGATACGTCACCGTCAGTGAGCCTTGGATGGAACCGGTGTCCACGATGTTGGTTTGCGGCGCGGCGCCGCCGTTGGCGCTGACCGGCACGACGTTGGTGAACGCAAAGGTCGAGCCGATGCCCGCGTCGTTGGTCCGCCCACGGTTCTCCATGAGCAACACCCGCGTGCCGCCCGGGCTGATCAACGTGATCGCGAGATCCGAGGCGCGCGGATGATCAATGCGCAAACCCACCTCCACCGACCCGACCGGCGCGTTACTCGCCACAAAGATCGAGGAGTTCGTGATGGCGTCATCGAGGAGCGGGAGACCGCCGCCGCCGGTGAACGGGAGCGGCACCACCGCACCGATCCCGAGCGACGTGAAGACGCGGAAGGTCTGCTGGACGCCGCTCGAATTGAAGACGCCGATGTAATAAGTGCCCTGCGACAGCGGCGGGAGATCGAACAGCGTGAGCGAAAGACAATTCCCCGGCGCGGCGATGGCGAGGAATTTGTCGTAGGCCGTCTGCGTGGGGAAACTTCCCTTGCGGATATAAAGCTCGACGGGGCCGGAATTGGAAACGCACACGGTCAGATTTGTTGCGCCGACCGGCACTTCAATGGGCAGGTAGTACCAGGAGTCCGGCGCCAACACGCGCGCGGCGCTATTGGTGTCATCCTCGGCTTTTTCCACGAGCAGGCCCACGGACTCGACGCGGCCGGTCTGCGTCAGCGAGTTGTCGAGGAACGTGAAGAACCACGCGCCCGATCTCTTCTCGCCGACAAAATCGCGGAGCTTTCCGGGGCCGTCGGGCGGCATCAAGTCGTAGCCCGCGGGCGCGATGATGTCGTTCTCGCCGTTGTCTTCGTAAATGAAACCATACGGCCCCGGCGGCGTGGGCGCGACGGGCGGGGCGCGGTGATTGTTCAAGGCCGCGAACGCATCGCCGTGGCTGAGCACGCCGAGCACGTCGCCGAGATGTTCGTGCGCGAGCAGATTCGTCGCGACGACGCGCCGGACCACGCCTTCCAGCACGCACGGGCAGAAGACGCGGGCGACATTCTGGTTGCCGACGACGTTGTCCGGACTGCGGTCGGGGATGGCCTGCGGGAAATTGAAGCATTGAACGACGCCGTTGCTGTTGTCGAATCCGCTGAGACTGAACACGCCGAAGAGCGAGAACTCACCGGCCTGGTAATCCTCCGACTTCACGCCGAGGTAATAAATCTGGTTCGCGACCGCGTTGCTCAACACCACCTGCTCCGACCCATCACGTCCGACCGAGCGGCTGGCCGACGCGATGACCGCCGGATCAAGATTGGTCAGACCGGGATTCGTCGAGACGTAAAGATCAAGGTCCGCCTCGGCGCGCGTCGCGTTGGCCTGGCTGACTTCGCGCACGCCCATGCGCGGCAACGCGAGGTTCGCCGGCAGGAAGGTGCCGAACGCGGCGTTGGTGAACGACGTGGTGTTGGTGACGATGTAGAAATGCCACTGGTTCGTCATCCCGTTGGTCGTGCCGAGCAACGGCGTGTTCGCGCCGACGCGCTGATTATCAATCAGGAAACCGGACGCCTGCCCGTCGTTGATCGAATTCGCCACCGGCGTCACCTGCGAGGTGCCGGGCGGCGCCGCGGCCACGGGTTGCTCGCTGACCGTCAGCGCGTTGAGAACCTGACCGTCGCCATCGGAAATCACCAGCGCGTAATCCTGCACCACGTCGTTCGCGTGGGCGGTGACCGAGTTCACGTTCACACGGCGCGCGCGCACGGTGACGGAGTAGCCGTTGGAGCCGAGCACCGCCGCGAGGTAAACGTTTTCGACGTTGTTGACGGCATCCACCTTCGCCGGCGAATTGGTGTCCCACGCGGAATTGAAATTCGCGCCCCCCGAAATGTCGTTACCGTAATAAACATCGCCCGTGGCCAGGTTCGTGACGACGAGGTCGAGATCGTTGACGAGCTTGACGCCGGCGACGGGGTTGCCGGGCGGGTCGGTCCACACCAGCGTGCAGCGCAGCGGGACGTTGCGCGCGGCGACGGAGGGGAGCGTGACGAAACGCGTCTGGCTCTGGCCGGTCGCGAGCGCGTTGGTCGGGCTTTGGTCGGCGAACCACATCGAGTAACCGCCGCCGGGGTTGACGACGAGATTCGTCAAGCCGCCGGGAATCGAGTTGCGCAGCTTGATCAAGCCCCAGCCCTGATAATTATATTGGCCGTCCGTTTGCAGATCGTAAAGCGAACCGACGGAACGCGCGCCGTTGATGAGCAACGCCTTCATCAACGCCGGGCTGTTGGTGCGGTGGAAGCCGAAGCCCGTCGTGAAAAATTCCTGCATCAACGCCAGCGTGCCCGACACGTCCGCCGCCGACATGCTCGTGCCGGATTCGTAGCGATAGTAATGCGGCGGCGTGCCGGAAACCGCCGCACCGTTGATCGAATTGTTCAGGTTGCTGAGAACCTCGAAATAATTTCCGTTGTCGTTCGTCGTCGTGAGGTCCACCTGCACGGTGTAAATGTTCGTCTCCGTCGCCGTCGCGTTGCCGACGGCCCACCACCACGTCGTGCCCCGCGGCCCGAAGTTCGCCCCGTTGTCCGGCGGCGCGATGACTTCGTTCGTCCTCACAAACGAAAACGGCGTGGCTGACGGATCCGTTCCCGGCCAGACGTAAATCGGCATGTCGGCGCCAGAAAAAACCGTGATGTGCAGCGCCACCGCGTTGTTCGGCACGAAGCGGCTGTAATAATTTAGATTTGTCCCCGCAGCCGTCTGCAACGAGAACGAGGTGATCGTGTGGTTCGTCGGGTTGTAGTACGCCTTCTCATCCCACTGCGACGACCGCGTGGACACCACGAACGTCCCCGGCGCGACCACGTCCGGCTTGAAGCGGCCGGAGTCGCCTTCGATGCCGATGCCCACGTTGCCACGGCTGGAAAACGAAGCCACCTGGTTGTCCGCGCTAGTCATGCCCGCCCACGGCGTGTTGGTGCAACAATTGGTCCCCCCGTTGGTAAACCAAACCTTGTTCGTGATGTTGCGCGCGAGTTCGATGGCGCCGACGGTGATGACGTTCTTGGCCGTGCCGGGCGAATCAATCGAATCCGCGTCGCCGCTCAACCCGGTGTCGGTGCCGCGGCCGTCGTTGCCGGCGGCGAAGACGAACAGCACCGGCTGCGAACCGGTCACGCCCGGCAACGCATCGCGCACGGCGGCGTCGTAGCTCGAAGCGCCGATGTCGTAGGTCTGGTCGTTGAGGTAATGCCAACTGCTGTTCGAGATGTGCGCGTTCGTCTGCGCCGCGCTCTCCTGCAAATAAGTGTCCGGCACACCGCCAGTGAAATCGGAAAGCAACCGCCCGCCGACGCCGAGCGACAGCGAAAAAATATTCGCCGCCGGCGCCTTGCCGCGATACTGGCCATTGGTCCCGGGATTGATCGAGCCGAGCGCGTTCGACACGGTCGTGGATTGCAATCCGCTGCCGGCGATGATGCCCGCGACGTGCGTGCCGTGGCCGCTCGTGTCCAACAGCGCGCCGCCGACGTCACCGAAAATGCGGGGGTTTGGGGCTGGAGCAAAATCAGGATGCGTCGCGTCCACGCCGGAGTCGTTCACGTTCACGAGCACGCCCAGGCCGGTAAGATTGAGATAATTGGTCGCCACGCGCGCATCCGTGGACACGCCGACGCGCACGCGGCTGAGGTCGTTGGCCGTCACGCGCGAGCGATACGGCTCGATCGCCTGCACGCCGGTGAGCAGGGCAATCTCGAACCATTTGTCCGCCGCCGGCTTCACGCGCACCACCGGGCCGAACGGCGAGCGTTCCTCGGCGAAGATTTCCGCGCCCAGTTTTTTCAACTCCGCCTTCGTCGCCGCCACGCGGTCGGCGAACAACAGCAGATTCAATCCCGCGTCCGCCGGCATCGGCTCCCGCTCGATGGCGGACTTGAGCAGCGAGGATTTGATTTTGAAATACGGCTCGTAGGGCAGCACCGCTTCCGTCGCCGCGTCCGCGCCGAGCTGTTGCGCCGTCTCGGCGGAGGCGCGCACGAGGTAGGCGTTGTTCGGGATGTAAGCGACAACTGTCGCGCCCGCGTCGCGCAACTTCGCGCGGAAGGCGTCGCCGATCAGCCCACGCGCTTGCACGATGTATGCGCCCGGATCGCTCCCGACGGGTCGGGAGAGGTGCGCGGGAACACTGAGCGTGGTGGATTCGCGCGTGTCGAGCAACGCGTTCTCCAGCAGGATCGCGCGGTCGTCGCCCAACAATTCGTCCACGGACTTCGTGGTGTTGCGGAGCCGATTGGCAAATTTGTCCGGCTTCGGAGTCGGCGGCGGCGGCGCTGAAACCGTCGCGGCGAGCGCCATCGTCGTGAGCAGCGGCTGACTTAACAACGCCGCCTGAGGGGAGGCGGCCGGTGTGACCGCGCGGCGGGAGTTGGTAGCTGGTTTCGCGGGAGCAACGGCTGCGTCGCGCGCGGCTTTCTTGGTGGCGGCCCAACGATCGCCGAGCCGCCAGAAATAAACCGCGCCCACCAGGCACAGCAGGCTGATCACAAACCACAGTATCGGGCGCGGGCGCATACAGCTTTTTTCAATCTATCAATTTCAATCCAGACGGAAAGGCGAGAATGGCGGTGACGGCCGCGCTGGCCGTGAACCGGAGCGCCGAGCACCGCCTCGGCTCGTTTCTGGAACCGAATCGCAACTGGCCGAGACGGTGCTCGGCGCTCCGCTCCCGATGCCGAGCGTCCAGCACTGTGCCTCCAACTGTTCGTTCTTCGCGTTCGCGGCTCACGTTGTTCAAATCAATCCGGCGGTAAAATATTAAAGCTCTCGACCACGGTGCGCGGCGGATAATTCTTGTCCGGGTCCGCATTGCCGGTCTGCCTCGGATCCGGACTGCCCACCACCTTCACCACAGCGCGCGTCACCACCTCCGCCGTGATCTGGTAATTCGTGCACATCAGGAAATAGCCGCCCGAAGTCTGGATCGAGTGCGCCGCCGGTTTCAACGTCTGGCCGTAGGAATAAATCACAAACCGCGGCTCGCCCACCCGCAGGAGCGACAGCATCTGCTGCGGCAGCCATTCCATCACGGCGTCGTTCAAGCCTTTTTGATCCTGCGTGGCGGTGCTGCGATTGAGGAACGGCGAGTTCTCGGTCAACTCCGGCACCGCGAGCACATCGCCCAGCCGCGTGAACGTGCCATTGTAATTCGTCTTCCGAACGTCGTTGATCGCCGCGACGATGCGGCTGACCGGCGCGTTGGTGAAGGGATCAAAGCCCGCCGGGTCAATGAACAACGGCCCGAAGAATGCCGGCGGCGCGGGAGTTCCAAGGACCAGTCCTTCCAGCGCCGAATCATCCGCCTGATTGGTGAGCGCCACCATGCCGCCCATCACAGCGGACCACGCGGCCTGACCGGATTGATTGATCGGCAACTGTCCGCGCGCGGCGTTGTCGCTGAACGCCACGGTAAAAAGATCAAAAACGCCGCGGTCCAGTTCCGGGTGCGTGTTCTTGGCGTCGGTGGCGTCGAGATTGCCGGTCCATTTCTGCCAGTCTTCATCCTTCACGCCACCGGCGGCGAGGGTGGAGGATTTGAGATAAACGGTCTGCCACGGCGTGCCGCGGTGAATCCGGCCGAGCCAACCCGCAGTCGGAAGTTTGTTTGTTGGAAATTGCCACGCGTCGGATGTAATGATGCCGGGATCCTTCAGGACGGTTTTGAAATCATTCGGGGTTCCAGTCTGCTGTGGACTGCCTCCCCACGGCTCGTAACGGGAGTTTAGTTTTTTAAGGTTCTCTAGCGTTGGACTGTTCCCTTTGTTGTCTGCCGTTAGGGTCCAATTCTTGAGTATCCCAGAGGTTTCAAGGTACACCAAGTCGCCCGCCGTGTAATGCACGAGCGGATCGTTTGCTTGAAGTGTTACCGGTATGGAAAACTTGCGCGCGGGCGTGAAGGGAACATTCGCCACCAGCCCGGCATTGGTGCCGTAAAAAGCTTTTTGCAGTTGCTGGTCCACATACATCGCCGTGTTATCGGGTGTGAAGAACGCCAGGAAGTTGGCAATTTCCTGCGCCTTGGTCGCGCCCGCGGCCTGGCCGATTCCGTAACTGTTCCACTCGCCACCTCCGCTTTGACCGTCGTTGCCCTTGGAAATTTCGATTTGCTGAATGATTCCTGGCTGACCAATCAGCAGCCCGCCCGGAGCGGGATTCGTCTTAACCCCCCAGAGACCCGCAAAGTATTCTGCTGTTTCAGGCTGACGGAGATCCTCGGCAAAATTATGCGGCGGAATTGGGGCGACCAGTTGAACATAATCGACGATCCGTTTCGTTGCGCGATCAACAATCAAAGCACGCACCAGGTTTGTCACGATCAACCCCCAGCGCGGGAAGGCAAAACCACTTGGCTCCTCGAAGGTGCTTGTTCTTGCATCAAACCGGTTGCCTGCCGCCCGATAGGCCAAGTCTGGAACGATGACGTGATTGGAACGCATCGGCTGCACAAAGGAGCCATCGGAAATGGTTCCGGACCAACCGGGCCAACTGTTGGATCCGACATTTGCCACCGCCAGCAGGTTCGTGAACAGGTAAAATCCGTAATCATTCGTCAGCGACACATTGAAATTCTCCACGACCGATATATCCACGGGCCGCGTGTAATTCTTCGCGTATGAATTCCAGAACTCAACGCCGAAAGCGTTTGAGATGCCGATCACAAACATCTGATTGGTCTGATAAATCATGTTGCCGCCGCCTTTCGCGGATTTTCTCAGTTCCACCTTTCGGGTGATTTGGAAAACAGTTTCCACCGCCAGCTCGTTGAGGTTCGGAAAACCCTTCTTCGCCCCAATCACCAGCGGCACACCGTAAATCAATGAGTCGGGTTGAACCAATGACGCGACATTGGTGCTGGACAAGTAGATTGGG
Source organism: Pedosphaera sp. (assembly GCA_009695195.1). GTDB lineage: Bacteria > Verrucomicrobiota > Verrucomicrobiia > Limisphaerales > JADLHS01 > CAIKLQ01. Next base: position 16,193 of record SIBJ01000047.1, on the reverse strand, counting down.
ATGGAACTTGCCAGCAGGGTCGTGTCGAGTTCTTCCACATAGTTCGTGATATAGATGTCGTTGTTGGCGCGCCGCTCGAACTGGGGACGGAAGACGCTCGGCAACGCGCTGTCCGCCCGGGCGTCGTAAAGCCGGTTGGTGGTGGCGTCCCAAATGTTGGCCGCCAGTTGCATCTGCCGGTGCAAGGAGGACGAGTAAACGAAGCTGCCGCCGACAAAGACCGGAATGCCCGTCCCGCCAAAGGCGCCGCCCGAATGGGCGCGCACGAGACGGTCCAAAGCATTGTTGAAAAACAATTCCGCGCCCGTCTTGTTGAATGGCTGAATCCCGCGACCTACGTTTCCATTCTTCAGATCGGGATCCGTCCAGGACACGAAGTTCGTGGCCTTCAACCCGCCGACGTTCACGTAATTCAGATTGAGCTTCGTCTCCGGCTCCGGCGCGGAGTCGGTGCCGAGCTGCGCCAGCAGGCGGTAGTAGGTGTAACGGTCGTAGGAGGAAACAGCCGTTGCCAGCACATTGCTCATGCGTTCGTAGAAAGTCCACACACCCGCGGCCACGCCTAAACCCACTTTGGTCCGGTCAAACAAATCCTGCGTGGTAAAGAAATGACTCGGGTTGTCCGAGCCGGACCAGGCGGTGGCGGTCCGCAGACTGTCCGCATCCGTCGTCAAGTTCAGACCGCGATAATCCGTCATATACGGCCCGGCGGAGTAACCATCAAAGCCGTCGGTGGTGAAGGCGGTCGCGCCGGCGGCACCGTACAGGCCCTGGACGGACGAGAGATTCAGCGGATTGCCGCCGGCGCGATAGCGAAAGATCGAGCGCGCATCGTCGAACGCCACGCCAAAGCTCGGGATATTGCCGGTGCGATACTGGTACGTGGCCCAAGCATTCGTGTTCAGGTCGCGCAAGCCCGCGGCGAGGTTGATCTCCCACGGCGCGACGCCTTGATTGCGCGTGAAGCCGTCGAGCAATCCCGAAATCGGCTTGGCATGATTGTGAATGTAATTCAGATCGAGCGTCTTGCCGGCGGGTACAATGAGGTAGGCGAAGCGGGAGAGAAAACGATTGGACGGCGAGTGCGTGAACTCGGGACGTTCGAGGATGCCGATGAACTCAGGGTCGCCCGTGAAGTTATCGCTCATGATGACGCTGTTCGTGAGGACCACCTGCCCGAGTTCGTTGGTGACGGGCCGCAGACCGTTGGGCGTGTGGCGGCCATCGCGGTCGAGGTCCACGTAGGACCGGAAATCGTTGCTGCCCGTGAATTTGTTGGTGATGAACACCGGCGCGCTCGGGTTGAACAAAAGGTTGTTCAGGTTCTGCAACAACTGCGCGCCGGTAAGCGGCGTGCCGGCGGTGGTGTACTCGTAGTTGACGTTGGTGCGCGCATCCGCCGCCGCCGGATCAAAGCCGGTCAGGCTCACGAGATTGGTCGAGACGATCAGGTCGAAGTTAAAGGCGTTGGTGGTGGCAAGGATGCGCGCGACCAGTTCCGCGATGCCGCGGTCAATGCCGGTCTGAGAAGCGAGCTGCGCCGTGGTCTGTTCGAGGGTGGTGACGACCTGCCCGCGCTCGCGCCGCGCGATGGCGAGAAAGGTGATCGCCAGAAACGTGATCACCGCGATCATGATCAGCGTGATGACGAGGGCGACGCCGGATTCGCCGGAGCGCGACCGGTCCCCGGTCGCAGCGCCGCCGGATGCCGACAGCGGCACGGGTTTTCGGCGGGTTTCGAACTGCCGACCCGCTGCGGACGGGGACCGTCCGCGCTCCGCTCGGGAACAAGGTGCTGGAAAGTGAGGCGTCATCGGTAGGCAATGGGGTCAACGTTGCGGATCGCCACGCGCTGGCGAAACAGATGGACGCGGCCCGCAAGCCCGGCCACGTAGTTGGATTGCGCCGCGGCGTTCGGCAGTGCCTTGAAATGTTCCCACGCGCGGTTTTCCAGAATGCCGACCTCCAGTTCCACCGACGCGGGCACGGCATTGCTGAAGAAATAGTAGCGCCCGATCTCGCCCGGCGCGACGCCGGTCGATTCACGGACGTCGGAGTTGTTTTGCAACCCGCTCTGCGACACGTCGCGGTCTTTTACGATCCAGTTCCCGTTCGTGTCGTAGGCGCGCAACTTGAAATGGACGACGCCGTCGAGAATCTTGGCCGCGCGGAATTCGCTGGCTTGCGCGTTGCGAAATTCGTTGAACATGTCGGCGGGCGTCCGGCGCACACCGGAACCAGGCAGGAACGGCACCGGGCAATTGGTCTCGAAGCGGTAAAGCGTGCCCACGCCGACGGGCGAAAGGCTCAGCGCGCCGGAGCCGGGGTCGGTCTTCCGCACGAAGTAGCCGATGCCGATCCATAACTGGTTTTGCCGCGTGAGGAAGAAGAGGTCTTCGACCACGTTGGTGCGCACGGACGAGCTGCCCGGCAACGATTGGAAGAGGGTGGTGTAAAACGGCACCTCCGCGTAGAAATTGAGCGCGGACTGATACGACGGCGTGGTTTGCGACAATTCGCGCGAGATCATCTCGGCGGACATGCGGCCGCCTTCCTGGACGTCGGTCTGCGCCAGGCCGGTGCGAAAGACCCGCTGCGTCTGTGTGAACATCGCCATCAGGCCGAGGATGATGACGGAGAGCAACGCGACGACGACCAGGATCTCGATGAGCGAGAAGGCCAGAGAATTGCGGAGTGCGGAGTGCGAAGCGCGGAGTGCCGCGCGCTGCTCAGCGGCGGCAATCGGCAATCGGCAATCGGCAATCGGCAATTTCATTTCACGGCGCCTTCACAAACGTTGTGGGTTGGAAAAAATAAAACGGCGGCTCCTTGTAGGAAGTGTCTATGACCGGGAGAAGTAGCCCGCCGACTTGCAGGCGGAAAACCTGGCGTCCCTTCTCGTTTTCGGGAATACTTTTCAAAGGATACCGGAAGATGAGCCGGAGTTCGTGGAGGTTGGTGAGTAGATTTTTTCCGTAAGCGGAACCGACATCCCAGGCCGGCAGCGGCTGGTTCTCACAAATCAACCGGTAGGTGAACGCGTCCGCGCGCACGTCCTGGTTGTCCTGCGGAAATTTTTCGCTCGCGGGTCCGCTCAAGGCGCGCACGTAGGCCGCGATGTGGTTGCTGAGAAAACCGCCGCCCTGCGGCAGGTATTTCGGCGTGCTCAACAAACCCACGATGCGGTAGCCGTCCGAAATGGCAAAGGTGGCCGGCACTGGGTACAAAGTGACCGCGGAGTTCGTGGTGGTGTAACGGTCGGTGCCGGAAGCGCCGGCATTGGTCGTCGTGAGCGTCACTTTGTATTCCGTCCAGTGGTTCTCGATGACGGCGACGGCGTTCGTAAGGTCGTCCAGCCCGCGCGCCCCGCTGCGGATGGCGTTGGCAAAATAATTTGCCTCCTGGTTGATGATGGTTTCCTCGCGGTTGTCGCGCTGCACCTGCATGCCCGTGGGCAACACGCCGATGATCGCCACCAGCGCAAAGGCGATGACCGCGAGGCTGATCGCGATCTCGACAAGCGTGAAGGCGGCGGCGCGGCGGTCGCGGCGGGCTTCGCGGACGGGTGATGGCGGGGGCAGTTTCATTTTACAGACCGGAAATTTCCTGGTGCTCGAGCCGCGCGCGACCGGTGAGCCAGTCAATGTGGATCAAGTTATAGCTGTTGGTGCTGTTGCCCGCGGGGTTCTCGATGAGTTCGGGCTGCACCGCTTGCGCGACCTTGGTTTGCGCGTTGCGGCTGTGCGCGACCGTGCCGCGCGCGATGGGGATGTATTCGTCCTGGCCCGAAGTGAGCCGACCGAGGTGGTCGAAGGCGAGGTACGGCAGGAACGCGAACGATCGGTTCGGGTTGGCCGGATTGTACGCATCTTCGGAGGGGAACGGGATGGCGGTGGTCCGCTCGAAACCTTTGACGGTGTATTTGGGAATGGCGGAACCCGGCGGGTCGAAGATGTAGGTGGGCGTGGCACCGCGCAGCGCAAATTTGTTGGTGGCGATGAACGTGTTCTCGGGCATCGTGCGCCAGGGCCCGATGTAATCGGGCGACTTCTGGCCGGGCTGTTCTCCCACGCTGCGCAAAGTGACGAAGGTGTACCCGATGAGTTGCTTGTCGTAAAGGTTCGTGCCCGGCGCACGCAGATCCGCGGTCGGCAACGACGTAAAGCCGGCGTCTTGAAAAAACGAGGCCGGCACGAAGATCATGTAGTTGGTGGTATGCCGGCTGATGGCGAGCTGGCGGGCGCGCGCAACGTCGTCGAGCAACTGGCGCGTGGCGGCGACGGTGGCGTCGCTGCGCTTGATGTTGTTCAGGGCCGGAATGGTGATCGCCGCCAGCAACGCGAGGATGCCGATGACAACCAGCAGTTCGATGAGGGTGAACCCTCGTTGTGTCCTCAAACTTTTCACGATCACTGTTTCCAACTCACGATGTTGTCCTTGTTCGCGCCCTTGTCGGCAGGGCCGTCTTCGATTTTTTTGTCAGGCCCAGCGGACCACACCATCACCGGGCCGCTGAATTCAAAGTTGTTGCCGGCCCCGCCCGCGTCTTTGGAATTGAAAAGGCCGTTATAGCCGGTCTGGCCGTTTTGCTGGGAAACATTTTGTTTTCCGTAGAAGGCGTCCAGAGTCTTGTCGTCGCCGTTGATGTCAAGTGAGACGATGTAAGGGTTGCCCCACGGATCGCGCATGATGTTTTCCAACCCCACTCCCGGCGATGAGTAATCACTGACTTTGTCGGTGTTAAGGAATTGAGTCCTTTGGGGGTTTTTGACGTGGCCTTTGTTGACGCTGTCTTGGACTACGCCACCCGCATCCGTGTAAGTCTCCAAATCCATAAGGATCGCAACGAGTTCAAAATTTTCGCGAACAACGGCCGTCGAGGGAGAATGCGGGACGACCAGATTATTGCTGTTGCATCCGTAGGTGAAGTCGCCGGAGCCGACCAGGTTTTTAACGTAGTCCGCGGAAATGGGCGGGCGACTGTAGGCGGCGTCATACGCGGTAACCGCCTGCACGATCTTGCTCATCTCAAGCTTGGCCTTTGTGGCCCGGGCCTTGTTTTTCATTCCGGAAATCGCCGGCAGCAACATGGCGGCGAGAATGGCGATGATCGCGATGACCACGAGCAACTCGATGAGCGTGAACGCGCGGCGAGCGGGCGGGAAGTTGGAAGTTTGATTTTTCATAGAATTGCAGTTGCCGCAGCGCACGCGGCGTGAAGGGTTGCCGGGATGGAGGCCGCCATTGAGCTTGGAGAAAATGGATCGCCGGTTTTCCGGCGTCTCACGGCGGATGATGATTTCCGGCCGCCACGACCAGTCGCACCACGTGACCGACAGCGGGCGGTTTTTTTGGAAGAAGGCGGTGGACATGCGCTTTGGGGATGAATGGTTGTCGTTCAGTAACTCACGATCTCCGGGTCTTTGCTCCAATTGCTGATGCGATTGGTCTTTCCACTGACCACGATGTCCACCCAAAGATCGAAGGACTTCGGGTTGTGCGTCGGCGTGCTGGCGTTGTAGCGCCACGGGTTCAACTCGAGCGGCAAGCCGGCCGCAACCGCGCCCAGGTTCGCCGGCCATCCAACGGAGGTCGCCAGCAAACCGTAACGCACGCCGCCGGTGGTCGCGAAGCCGTACTGCCCCGGCTTGAGTCCGGTCAAAAAGTTTTTGCCAACGCCGGTCTCGTCCCCGGCGCCGATCCGGGTGCAGTTCACAAAGCCGTTCACTCCCGGAAACGCGACGGGCACGGAGGCCGCCGGAATCTGTTCCCGGCCGTCAAGGGTTTCGAAGTTCGCCCCGTTCTGCTTCGTCCCGAGCAATTCATAAAACAACTGGCTGCCGGTCACATTGGCGGGATTGTCCGGAGGGTAGAAGCCGTGGTTTGCCTTGTATGATTCGATGGCGGTCTCAATCTGTTTCAATTCGGTTTGGGCCTTCTTGATTGCGGCCCGCGCCTTGATGATGTTGAACGCCGGAAAAAGCATGGCGGCCAGCACCGCGATGATGGCGATCACCACGAGCAGCTCAATCAGCGTGAAGGCTTTCGCGCCTGACATTCGGTTTTGATCCGGTCTCGTCATATAAAATCCAGGGTCATCGCTCGCGGAATTCCTGTTCCATCCGCTCGCTCATCCACTGTTTGATCATGCTCTGGTAATTCAGGAAGCGGGAACGCGCGAGCCGCTTGATCCGCGCGAGCATCCGCGGGTCCATGCGTAACGTGATGGTCACCGATTCCGAAACCTCGGACGCGCTCGCAACCGCGGTTTCCATCAAGCGGATGTCCGGCCGGTTTTCCGACCAGAAGTCCGCCTCGGCCGCTTCGCTGTCGAAGATCGGCACGTCTTCCCAGTTGGCGATGGAGCGCATTTTTTTCCAGCCGCAAACCCGTTGCGGCGTACTGACTACTTTCAAAGACGAGTTCATTAAGCCAAGGTCTGATCCAGTTTTCGCTGGTAGAAGAATCGTTCTTCCGGCTGAAACTGCCGCGCATGAATCACCCGGACCTGCTTCCCGTTCGTGCGATACACACTGAACACCCCGGTGCCGCTCGCGGACATTCCCAAATTGAAGAACCGCGCCTGCACCGCAAACCGCCGCGAGTCCGGCAAGAGCCGCACGGCGAACGGGTCTTCAAAGGATTCTTCCACTTCCCGTTGACTCAAAGAGCTATCCAACTCGAAGGGCGGATTGTTCCAATCGAACTCCATATCGAGCTACCTGTAAATAATTCGCCCATGCAATGTATTTACGTTGTATTTACGCATGGGCAGCACTTTGTGTCAACAAGTTACTTCGATTCCACCCGAAAAAGATGACGCCGGAGTGGTGCAGCGGCAATTCGATGGCGGCAAAAACCTTCAATCTTTGGTCTTCTTGTCGCTATCGGTATCGCCGATCGAGTTCATCAGGGCGATCAACGGGAGGAACATGGCGATGACAATGCTTCCGACGACCACGGCGAGGAACACAATCATGATCGGTTCGAGCAACGAGGTCATGGCCGCCACGGCATTGTCAACCTCATCGTCGTAATTGTCCGCGATTTTCAGAAGCATCTCGGGCAGGGCGCCGGTCTGCTCGCCAACGTCCACCATGCTGACGACCATCGGCGGAAAAACTCCGGACGCCTCCAACGGCGCCGTGATGGTCTCTCCTTCCTTCACACTTTCATGCACGGCGCCGACCGCGTTGCTGATGATGACGTTTCCGGCGGTCTCTTTCACAATGGTCAGCGCCTGAAGAATAGGCACACCGCTGCTCACCAGCGTGCCGAGGGTCCGGGTGAAACGAGAAATCGCGACCTTGTTCACGACCGGGCCGATGACCGGCATTTTCAATTTGAATTTGTCCCAGGCATGCCGTCCGGCTTTGGTGCGGATGGTGAGCATGAACAAGACGATCAGTACGGCGAGCACGCTTGAGGTGACAATGATGTGATCCTTCACCGCTTCGCTGATGCCAAGCACCAGCCGGGTGAAGGCCGGAAGTTCGCCCGTGCCCATGCCTTCGAAAACCGTGCGGAAAGACGGAACGACTTTGATCATGAGGATGATCATGATGGCCGTGGCGACCACGAGAACCGCGACGGGATAGAACATCGCGGCGATGACCTTGCCTTTGATCTTCTGCGCCTTCTCCATGAATTCGGAAAGACGGTTCAAAACGACTTCCAGCACGCCGCCAAGTTCGCCGGCTTTGACCATGTTGACAAACAGACGGTTGAAAACTTTCGGGTGCTGCGCCAACGCTTCGGAAAAAGTACTGCCGCCTTCGATGGCCAGCGCCAGATCGGCGACGATGGACTTCAGCGTGGGATTGCGCTCCTGTTTTTCAAGCACCCGCAACCCACGCAACAACGGCAGGCCGGCGTCCACCAGCGTCGCCAACTGTCGTGTGAACGTGGTGAGAACTTTTGATTTAACTCCACCGCCAAGTCCGGGGATTCGGATGTTGAGGTTCCCCGAACGCTTGCCTTTTTTTCCCGCCGGCCGCCCCGCGGTTTTGGCCAGCTTGTCCGGCTTCTCCTTCGCCTTGTCCACCTCGACGATTTTCGTCGGGAACAAACCCATTTCCTTGACGCGATTGATGGCTTCGTTCTGGGTGCCCACGTCCAAAGTGCCTTTGGATTCCTTGCCTTTGGAATCCATTGCCACGTAGCTGAATTTTGGCATAACGCGTCCTCTGCTCAGGTATATTTCACGACTTCTTCGATAGTTGTAGCACCCTCAAAGATGCTCCGCAAGCCGTCTTCCCGGAGCGTCACCATGCCCAACTCCACCGCCTTCTGGCGCAACACGACCGTCGGCGCGCGCTCGTTGATCATCATGCGGATCGCATCGTTGACGACCAGCAACTCGAAGATCCCCCGCCGCCCTTTGTAGCCCGTGTCATTGCAATTCGAGCAACCGCGACCGTAATAAAAAACCTTGTCGCCGAGATCGTGCGGCGAAAGATTCAAGAGCGAGAGCTGATTTTCCGTCGGCTCGAACGGGGTGCGACAATTCTTGCAAACCGTCCGCACCAACCGTTGGGCCAACACCCCCATCAACGTGGAAGAAATCAAAAACGGCTCGGTGCCCATGTCCACGAGGCGTGTCACCGCACCGGGCGCATCGTTCGTGTGCAACGTGCTCAACACCAGGTGGCCGGTGAGCGAGGCCTGAATGGCGATCTGCGCCGTCTCCAGATCGCGCACTTCGCCAACCATGATGATGTCCGGGTCCTGGCGCAGGAACGAGCGCAGCGCCTTGCCAAACGTCATGCCGACCGCATCGTTGATCTGCACCTGCATGATGCCTTCAATGTCGTATTCGACCGGGTCCTCGGCCGTGAGCAACTTGGAATCAATCGTGTTCACCCGCCGCAGCGCCGAATAGAGCGTCGTCGTCTTGCCGCAACCGGTCGGGCCGGTGACGACGAGAATTCCATTCGGCCGCTGGATCGCCTCCACCACGAATTCATTGACGTATTTGGGAAAGCCCAGGGTCTCAAGTTCGAGGTTCACCGACGCGCGGTCGAGCACGCGCAACACGACTGACTCACCGAATTGCGTCGGCAAGGTGGAGACGCGCAAATCAATGATCCGCTTACCCAGCGGCATGCTCACGCGTCCGTCCTGCGGCAGGCGGCGTTCGGAAATGTTCAAATTCGCCATGACCTTGATGCGCGAGATCACTGGCAACGCCAGATGCTTGGGCGGCGGGGCCATTTCGTAGAGCGCCCCGTCCACGCGATAACGGATCCGAAACTCGGTTTCAAAAGGTTCGAAGTGAATGTCGCTCGCGCGGTCTTGCACCGCCTGCTGCAACACGAGGTTCACGAACTTGACGATCGGCGCCTCGTTCGCCAGCCCGGCCACGGCCGCCTCGTCATCCTCGCCGATGGACGCGGCCTCCTTTGCGAGCGTCTCGTCTTCGCCCAACTGCTTCAGCAACTCGGAAACATCGGCGCCATCGTCACCATAATATTTACCGATGGCATCTTGAATCTCGGCGGGGTTGGCGACCACCAATTGCACGTCCTTCTTCACCGCGAAACCGATCTCATCAACCTTTCCGGGATCCAGCGGTTCCACGAACGCCACCCGCAACGTCCCGTTCACTTCCTCCACCGGCAGGCACTGGTAGAGCTTGGCCGTCTTCGCCGGAATGTTGCCGAGCAGTTCCTGCGAAAAATTCCGGCCTTTGAGCGACACGACTTCCGTCCCGAGATGATTGGCCATCGTTTGCAGGATCGCGTCGAGATCCATGATCCCGAAATCCTGGATCACCTGGATCGCCAGCTTGCCATTGCGTTTGATCTCCCCGGCCACCTCCTCGTACTGCAAGTCGTCAATCATTCCCTGGTCTTTGACCAGCGACAACAGCGGATTGGAAATCTCTTCGGCCATAATGATCAAACCTTGCCGTGCGTCACCGCACCCGTGTCTTCGCCGACCGCCTGGGCCAGTTCAAGCTCCTGCATCTTCTGTTGAATCGTCGTCGGGTCCTGCGCCTTCGTGATGACTTCCTCGCGCGCGATCATGCCCGCCAGATATTTTTCCAGCAGGAAACTGTCCAGCGTCACCATCCCGTACTTCGCGCCGGTCTGGAGGTCCGACTGGATGCGGAAGGTTTTGTTGTCCCGGATCAGCGCGGCGATGGACGGCGTGTTCACCATGATTTCAAACACCGCCACGCGGCCCGGCTTGTCCACCCGCGGGATCAACAACTGCGAGATCACCGCCTGCAACACCGTCGAAAGCTGGATGCGAATCTGTTCCTGCTGGTTCGTCGGAAACGCGTTCACGATCCGGTCAATCGTCTTGGCCGCGCCCGTCGTGTGCAACGTGCCGAACACCAGATGCCCCGTCTCCGCCGCAGTGATCGCCGCGTCCATCGTCTCCAGGTCGCGCATTTCACCCACCATCACCACGTCCGGGTCCTGCCGCAACGCCCGGCGCAGGGCCTCGGCGAAATTGGGCACGTCCACGCCGATTTCCCGCTGCGTCACCAGCGCTTTTTTATGCCGGTGATAATACTCGATCGGGTCCTCGATCGTGATGATGTGCGCCTCGTCCCGCTCTTCGTTGATGATATTGATCATCGAGGCCAGGGTCGTCGTCTTGCCCGATCCCGTCGGCCCGGTCACGAGCACCAGCCCGCGCGGTTTGCACAGCAATTCCCGCGTCGAGGGCGGCAGGCCGATTTGCTCGAACGTCAGCAACTTGTTCGGGATCTGCCGCAGCACGATGCCGAAGTTGCCCTTCTCCTTGAACACGCTCACGCGAAAGCGCGCCATGTCCCCGAACGCGAAACCGAAGTCCGCCCCGCCGCGTTCGCGCACGTGTTGAATGTGATCCTCCGACGTGATGCTGCGCATCAATTCCTCAGTGTCATCCGCCTCCAACGGCGGCCCCTCGACGCGGTGCAGGATGCCGTGGACGCGGATCGTCGGCGGCGTGCCCACGCGAATATGAAGGTCCGAGCCGTTTTCCGAAACGACCATCTGCAACAAATCCGACATCGAATATGACATGCTAAATTCTCCGTGCGGCCGCGGCCGCTATCCAATTGACAAGGCTGACCGCTTCACGTGTCGTCGCCGACGGTGGCGCGCACCACTTCTTCCGGCGTCGTGATGCCGGCCAGCACCTTGCGCACGCCGTCTTCGCGCAACGTGCGCATCCCCATCTCGCGCGCCCGGGCGCGGAGAACGGACGACGGCACTTTTTCGTAAATCAATTTCCGCGCCTCGTCATCAATCACGAAAATTTCAAAGATGCCCATCCGGCCGCGGCAACCCGTGCCGTTGCAATCCGGACAACCTTTCCCTTTTCTCACCGTTGACTTCTCGACCTGCTCCGCCGTGATGTTCAACTGCCGCATCTCCGCCGGGTCGGGCGCGTACGGCGCGCCGCATTTCTTGCAAATCTTCCGCACGAGCCGTTGCGCCATCAGGCAGCGCGTCGAGGAGGCGACCAAAAACGGTTTCACGCCGATGTCAATCAAACGCGTCACCGCGCTCGGCGCGTCGTTCGTGTGCAGCGTCGAGAAAACCAGATGGCCCGTCAGCGACGCGTTGATGGCGATGGACGCCGTTTCCAGGTCGCGGATTTCTCCGATCATGATCACGTTCGGCGCCTGACGCAGGATCGAACGCAACGCGATTGAAAACGTCAGCCCCACGATGTCGCTCACCTGCACCTGATTGATGCCGTTCAAAATATATTCCACCGGGTCTTCCACCGTGATGATCTTGCGGTCGGGCCGGTTGATGAAGTGCAGGCAGGAATACAGCGTCGTCGTCTTGCCGGAACCCGTCGGGCCCGTCACCAGTAGAATCCCGTCCGGCAACCCGATCAATTTCTCGAACGTCTGCTGGTCGTCCGTGAAAAATCCCAGCTCGACGAGACCCAGCCGCAATCCTTCTTTGTCCAAAATACGCATCACGATGCTCTCGCCGTGATTCGTCGGCAGACAGGAGACGCGCAAATCAATCATCTTCCCGCCCACGTTGGTCTGGATGCGGCCGTCCTGCGGGATGCGATGCTCCGAGATGGACATGTTCGACTGGATCTTCAAGCGGCTGATGATCGCCGCCTGCAACCGCTTCGGCGGCGATTTCATCTCGTGCATCATGCCGTCAATCCGGTAGCGCAAACGAAATCGTTTCGATAGCGGTTCGAGATGGATGTCCGACGCGCGCATCTTGAACGCCTCGACGATCAGCGAATTCACCAGCTTGATCAGCGGCGCGTCGGCCTCCACCGTGCCGCCGTCATCCGCCTTGCCCCCCGTCACCTCCACGTGCTCCTCCGTCAACTGCTGGATGACATCCTTGAACCGCTCGTCTTCCGCCGCGCTGCGCCCGCTGCCATAATATTTATTGAGCGCACCTTCGATGTCTTCCTCCGACGTGACCTGCAAATTGATTTCCGCGTGGAGCAGATGCGTCAGCGAATCAATCGTCGCCAGGTCGGACGGATCGGAGATGGCGACGGTGAGCGAGTTGTCGTGCTTGAAGACGGGCACGACGCGATACTTGCGGGCGATGTGGCGGGGAATCCCGGCGATGACCTCATCGTCAATTTTCATGCCGGCCAGGTTCACGACTTCCGCGCCGAAGTGCGCCGCCTTGGCCTGCGTCACGTCCCCGGGACGAATCAACTTGTTCGCCACCATCAAATCGACCACGCCCACGCCGGAGGAACTGGCTTCCTGGCGCGCGTGTGCGACCTGTTCGGGGCTTACGAAGCCCAGGTCCACCAACAGATCCAAAAGATAATCGTCTTTTTCTGCCACGGTTCGACGCTCCGCGCGAGTTTGGGCGCGGAGACTGAAACGCAGGGTAGTCACGCCCGCAGTGCGGTGTCAAATGCGGACGCGGTCGCACACGCGACTTTTTGCTGGGGAATAAAAACGCGAACCGGCGAAGACCCGAATTCTGAAATCAAAAATTGAACTGGTGCACCCAGCAGGAGTTGAACCTACAACCTTCTGATCCGTAGTCAGACGCTCTATCCAATTGAGCTATGGGTGCGCCCAAAGCCCGGTCAACTTACGAATGACGTCGCCGCCGCGCAAGATTATTCCCGGCCGGCTTGTGTCCAGCTTTGCAAGCACCCATGACCTTCCCCATCGGGAAAGGCAGTAGCGCCCCGTCACTTTCCGCCGGCTTCACGCTGCATTTGCGCCGCCACGCGCTCCGCACCGCGTAAGGCGCGCAACACATTCAGCCCCGCGATTTTTTTGATGTCCGTTGCGCTGTAACCGCGCCGCATCAACTCCGCCAGCAGATCGGGATACTTCGACACGTCCTCCAATCCAATCGGCGGGCCGCGAAATCCCTCGTAGTCGCCACCGATGCCGATGTAATCAATCCCCGCCACCTTGCGGATGTGATCAATGTGATCCGCCACGTCCACCAGCGAACACGGCGCCGGCTCGGGATGCGCCTTCCGCCACTCGGCGAGACTGGTTTCAACTTTTTTGGTGTCGTCTGGAAAAAGTTTTTCCAACCGCCGCTCCTCCACATCGTGCGCCATCATGTCCGCGCGTTCGCGCTCCACGGTGTAGCCCGGCAAAAAACAAACCATCACCACGCCGCCGTTCTTCGCCGTCAGGCGCAACACATCGTCCGGCACGTTGCGCGCGTGATCGCACAACGCCCGTGCTGACGAGTGCGAAAAAATCACCGGCGCGCGCGTGACCTTGAGCGCGGATCGCATCGTCTCGTCCGTGACGTGCGACAGATCCACCAGCATCCCGAGCCGGTTCATCTCGCGCACGATGTCTTCGCCGAACGGCGTCAGGCCGTGATGTTGCGGCACGTCGCCCGCGGCGTCCGCCCAATCCGTGTTCTTCGTGTGCGTCAGCGTCATGTAACGCGCGCCGAGCCGATACGTCATCCGCAACGCCGCCAGCAAATTACCGATGGAATGTCCGCCCTCCATCCCGATGAGCGACGCGATCTTTCCTTTGCGATGGATCCGCTCCACGTCATCCGCCGTGAGCGCGAGTTCAAACGCGTCCGGATACCGCGCCATCATGCGATGCACCACGTCAATCTGTTCGAGCACCGCCTGGATTCCCTCGGCGTTCGTGTACGAAGTCGGAATGTAAACCGACCAGAACTGCCCGCCCATGCCGCCCGCGCGCAACCGCGCGATGTCCGTGACCATCGGCGGGCGCAACTTGCTTGTGTCGCTCGCGAGATCAACCTGCTCGAACGACGCCTTGCGTTTGCGATATTGCCACGGCACATCGTTGTGCCCGTCAATGAGCGGCGACTCGCGCAAAATCTTTTTCACCTTGGCGACCGTCGCGGCGTCCGGCCCGGTCACGGCGGCAATGGAATTGGAAACATTCATGGCAACAAACACCCCGAGGGCAACAAGTGTGATCTTCATGATTCAATGCAGCAATGCGGCAAACTGTTCCTTGTTCAAACCGGCTTCACGAATCAAGGCGCGCAAGGTTCCCTTGGCCAGTTCGCGGTGATTCGGCACGGTCAGACGGCGTTGGGAAGGATGACGCAAAATGATGTGGCTGCCCGTCTGATGATCCACCTCGTAACCGAGGCGGCGAAAAGCTTTCACCGCGTCCGCGCCGGAACACACCGGCAGGCGACTCACGCCGGCACCTCGACCACCTCTTCGTTGACCGGAAGCGGTACCGCCTCGCCGTGCTTCTCCAGACTGAAAATGTAACCAGCGATGGCATCCTTGATGTTCTCCAAAGCTTCGCTCCGGGTTGCGCCTTGCGAGATACAGCCGGGCAACGTGGGACATTCCGCCACAAATACTCCGTCCTCATCCGATTCCACATGCACACGAAATTTCATGGCTGAAACCTACAAACAATCTCCGATGTCAGCAAGCCCTCCGCAGCGGCAACGCAACTGGAAACATTCATGGCAACAAACACCCCGAGGGCAACAAGTGTGATCTTCATGGTTGGCGGCGGCATTGTGTCCGTGACACGAGGATTTGCCACCGAAAAACCATCCGCGGCTTCAATTTGAAATCAGCCGGAAGAGATTGCGAAGTGAACCCGGCGGCATTGGTCGGCCTGCCGACATTATTTTACCCCGTAGCGTTTTTTGACTTCTTCGTGCGTGAGGCGAGGTTTGCCTTCGTCGCGCACGCGGGCTTCAACCAGATCGAGATAGTCGTTCAAATCTTCCAACTCTGCTCGCAAAGCGGTAATCTGCTCCCGCTTCTTGTGGATGGAGCGCACGACGGTTTTTTCCACGGTCTTAGTCATAAACATCTTTTCGATTGCCGACTCTGCGAATCACAATAACTGCGCCCGCCACGTCAAACAAGACCCGATAATCGCCCATCCGCAGCCGATACATCGCCTCGGCCTTATGCAATCGCTTCAGATTGCCATGCAGCCCTTGTCGCAGCCGTTCGATCTTGCGAAGAATTTGGGCGCGCTCGCGAGCCGGCAAACGGTCAAGATCATCCAGCGCGGACGGGCCATATTCAATTGCGTAGCGGTGGCCGTTCATCGCGTTGCCTATACCGTCAGGACGGCGGATCGCGCAAGCAGAACCTTGGCGTGGGACAGGCGTCGCGCGGGTTTCAATTTGAAATCAGCCGGAAGAATTGTTGCGCGCCGCTGATGGCATTGGTGTAAGGACTCGTTGCGCCGGGGAGGTTGGTGAAGTTGCCGGTGCTGGCGGGCGCGGATTGCAAAGCGAACCCGGCGGCATTGGTCGGCCACGTCACAATGACATTGGCTCCGGAAGCAAGGATGGTCAGTTGCGGCGGCTGCGGTAACGAAAGACTGAACACTGTACCATTCCCCGAACTGCCGCCGATGACCGCTGCTCCATACAGCGTGTTGCCCGACAAAATCAATCCAGCACGCGGAGCGCCCCCGTCGCTGTTCGTACCACTTTGTGGTGGATTACTGAGTGTCGTGAAACTATGCAGGTTCGTAAAATCCGTGCCATCGGTGTTGACGGCGAACACGGCGCCCGAGCCCGGACTACCGCCGGTAACCGCCGTTCCGTACAGTGTGTTGCCCGATAAAGTCAATTCGGCAACCGGATTGCGTATTCCGGGGGCTGTCGGACAGTGATTCCGATTTCTGTCGGACAGCGTTCCAATTTCTGCCGGACACCGTTCCGATTCATATCGGACAGTGTTCCGGGCTGAGGTCGGACAGTTTTTGGGGCACATTGGAATGCTGTCCGACA
>SIBJ01000046.1 GCA_009695195.1 Pedosphaera sp. | reverse complement strand
GTGGAATCCAAATCCAGCGTGTCGCCGTCCTTGGCGCTGGGTAGCCGATCCAGACCCCACTGCCAGAGCGGACGAAAGCAGCGCAGGTTGTCGCCCGCCGAAGTGAACCCCTGAAAGAAACGCGTCAACACCGACTGGCTCGCGCCGCGCGTGATCCCGAGCAGTTCCGGCACGAGCGGATCGCGGCGCAGATAGGAAACATGCGTGAGCTTGCGCGCGTCACACAACAATCCGCGCATGAAGGCCAGCGCCTTTTCCAGTGGCAGCAGTTTGTTGTTGGACAGCGGCCGTGGGATGCGGCAGCGCCCCGGCCAGACGTTGGCCCCAATCCAGCGGACGCAGCCAGCCCGAGAACAGGGCGCTGCCCGCGTGGGGGGAAAGCTGTTGATCCGTGAAGCCGATGGCGATTGCCTTGCCGTTGAATTTGAACTCCAATGTCCCGGCCACCGTTTGGTGGTCCGGGCGGATGCCCGACGATTGCGTTGTTTTCATCTACCAGCAATCATTCCCCATTCGGTGGCGCGTTTTCAACTGCATGGATCCGGCTTAGCGGTTCCATTTCCCCAGCGACAGCGCGCCGGGAATCAGTTATTCTTTGTCCATGAACGAACCAAAAACTTTAACGCGCGACGTCGAGGCATCCATCGTTCCCGTCGGCACGAAGGTTACTTTGCAAAAGGGCGAGCAGGCGTACGTCACGCAATCGCTTGGCGGCAGCTACACCGTCGTTGTCAACGGCAACATGTTCCGGCTGGATGGCAAGGACGCCGACGCCATCGGCCTCGAAGTGGAAACCAAACGCGTGCCTTCGCCCACCGGCGGCCCGGTGACACAGGAGCAACTCGAGAAGCAGGTTTGGGAATCGCTCAAGACCTGTTTCGATCCGGAGATTCCCGTCAACGTCGTGGACCTCGGCTTGATTTACGATTGCCATCTCACATCCATCGGCGCGAACAACTTCAAGGCCGATGTGAAGATGACGCTCACCGCGCCCGGTTGCGGCATGGGTCCGGTGCTCGCGCAAGACGTGCAAAACAAATTGCTGTCGCTCGAACCGATTGACGAAGCGAACGTCGAACTGGTTTGGGACCCGCCGTGGAATCAAGGCATGATGACCGAGGCGGCGAAACTGCAACTGGGCCTCATGTAATTCCTGTAGGAGACGACGTGAGGAGGCTCTGATTTTTATGAGGCAAGTAAGCGAGTGGATGAGTGAGTGGGAAAGTGGGAAATGCATCGCGCGCACCAAGACCTCCCGCTCACCCGGTTACCCACTCACCCACGCACTTCCAGAAACCAAATGAGCCGAACAAGCCCAGACTGGTCCGCATTGCGAAAGGATTTCCCGATCCTCGATCAGAAAATCCACGGCAAGCCGTTGATCTACTTCGACAACGCCGCCACGTCGCAGAAACCGCGCGCGGTGATTGACGCGTTGGTTCACTACTACGGGCACGACAATGCCAACGTCCATCGCGGCATCCACGAGTTGAGCAACCGCTCCACAATGGCGTTCGAAGCCGCCCGCGTCCGCTCCGCGAAGTTCATCAACGCCCGCAGCGCCGATGAAATCATTTTCACCCGCGGCACGACCGAAGGCATCAACCTCGTCGCGAATTCCTGGGGCGGAAAAAATCTAAAGGCTGGCGATGTGATCCTGCTCACGGAAATGGAGCACCACAGCAATCTCGTCCCGTGGCAAATGCTCGCCCAACGCACTGGCGCAAAGCTCGCCTACGTGCCCGTCACCGGCGACGAGGCCCATCTCGACCTCGCCAAACTCGACTCGCTGCTCACGAAGAAGGTGAAACTCTTCGCGATGGTTCACATCTCGAACTCGATGGGCACGGTGAATCCCGTCGCTGAGCTTTGCGCCCGCGCGCGCAAACTCGGCATCACCACACTCGTGGACGGAGCGCAAAGCGCCGGGCATTGCCTCGTGGACGTGCAGGCCATCGGCTGCGATTTCTTCGCGTTCTCCGGCCACAAGATTTGTGGCCCGACCGGTATCGGCGTGCTGTGGGGCCGGCAGGAATTACTCGACGCCATGCCGCCGTATCAAGGCGGCGGCGAAATGATTTTGTCCGTCGAATATCAGAAGACCGAGTTCAAGAAAGCGCCGCATCGTTTCGAAGCCGGCACGCCGGACATCTCCGGCCCGATCGGCCTGCACGCCGCGATGGATTACCTCGACGCGATTGGCCGCGAAAACATCTGGAAGCACGACCAGGAACTCGCGAACCACGCCTACGAGAAACTCGCCGCGCTGAAAAACATCCGGCTCTTCGGCCCGAAACAGAACCGCGCCGGTCTCGTGAGCTTCCTGCTCAAAGATGTCCACGCGCACGACGTGGTGACGCTGGCGGACCAGGCGGGCGTGGCGTTGCGCGGCGGGCATCACTGCACGCAACCGCTGATGCACAAGCTCGGCGTCGAATCCACCGCCCGTGCGAGCTTTTATTTTTACAACACCAAGGCCGAGGTGGATCGCTTCGTGGAAGTGGTGAAGGAGATTCAGAAATTCTTCGGGCAATGAATTCGCCGCAATCAAACGCTAGCAAACGGGCGCGGAATGTGTTAAAAGGAAAACATGAAAACGATTCGCGCAGTCTATGAACAAGGCGTTTTTCGCCCGCACGAAGCCGTCGAATTGCCTGAGCGAACAGAAGTAGAATTTGAGCCGAAGGTCGTCGGAGAAAAAATGCCTCCGACCGGAAGCATGGACGAAATTTATGAAGTCATGTCTCGGCGCTTCAACTCGGGTGAGCGGGACATCGCCGCCTGCCACAATGAGCATCAGCCATGAGTTTGGTTTTCATGGATTCGGTTGGTTTGCTCGCTTTGTGGAGTGAAAGCGATCAATGGCATCCCGCATCCGAAAAAGCCTTCTCTGAAATTACACGAAACCAAGACACATTGCTGACAACCACCTTTGTGATGCTTGAATGCGGCAACGCCGTGGCGCGAAGAGGATTTCGCAATGACGCCAATGATTTGCGCGAACGGCTCGAAAAATCCGGAACTTTGATCTGGCCGACGGAAGCGGATTGGAAACTGGCATGGCAAAATTATCAGCGCAGCGCGGCCGATTCGGCGGGAATTGTGGATCATGTTTCATTCGTAGTCATGCGGCGACTGGGCATAGCCAAAGCGTTCACCAACGACCGGCATTTTCGCGCCGCAGGATTTGAAACGCTGTTTTGAGCCGACGAAAATGAAACCAATCGCCCGCCAGTTTTTATTTTTGCAATGCCAAGGCCGAGGTGGATCGGTTCATGGAAGTGGTGAAAGAGATTCAGAAATTCTTTACTGAATGAAAAGGATGCCGAAAGTGGTTGTAGGCATCGCTGTCTTGGCCGTTGTTATTTACTTTGGCTATGTGCAATTGAGTGATGCTCAGCGAAAAGCGGAGGCGGTGCGTGAATTGTCTAAGATGATGGAATTGCGAACCGCGCTCGCAACTGAACTGGAAAATTATTATCACAAGCAGGGGGCGTATCCGGGGGCTCTCAAAGATTTGCCACTATCAACTTTCAAATGGGGAATGGAAGGTGCAACGCCGAAAGACTTGGAATCCTTTTCCTACATGTCTGACGGACAGACATTCGTCATGCGTTGGAAGGGTGATGGCCAATTTGAAGTCTTCCTTGGAGGGATCAAGGGCGAGTCTAAGTTTTCTGAAGATGAGGCGGTATCAAACACAGAAACTAACTCAGGGATCATCATCCCAAAATGACACGATCGGTTTCCGTGTTGCTTACTCCCGCACCGTCTTCAAGCCCGTGCGGATGATGCGTTCGATGAGCTGCGGGTAGGCGAGGCCGGCCTTGAGCGCGGATTGAGCGAAGTCTTCATCGGCGGCGAGGATGGGATTCGGGTTGGCTTCGATGAAATAAATCTCATTGGCCGCCGTGACGCGCAGGTCCACGCGCGCGTAGCCGTCAATGGTCAGCAGCCGGTAGATGCGTTTACAGGTTTGCACGATGTCCTTGGCGAGTGCGGGATCGAGTCCTTCGGCGAACCGGTTTTGTAGCCCCCAACGTTTGCGATATTCCTCGTCCCATTTGGCGCGGTAGGTCGCGATCTTCGGCTCGTCGGGCGGGACTTCCTTGAACACCAGTTCGCGGATCGGAAACACGTCGAGGCGATGATTGCCGAGGACGCTCACGTAGAGTTCGCGCCCGGCGATGTATTCCTCCGCGATGACATCGTTGTCATAGCTGTCGTGAATGAACTTCACCCGTTCTTTGAACTGCTCATCCGTCTCGACGAACGACGCCTGCGAAATGCCGTAGGACGCCTCCTCCTTCAGCGGCTTGACGATGATGGGAAATTTGAGCCGCTTCGGGCGTGTGCCTTGTCTGCCGCGGGCCACCACCGTGAACTCCGGCACGCAGATGCGGTGGTAGCCGAGGATTTTTTTGGAGATGGCTTTGTGTTTGCACAACGTGAGGCCGGTGGAGCCGCAACCGGTGAACGCGAGGCTGTGCATTTCGAGGAACGAGGCGATGTTCTGGTCGAACGCGCGGTTGTTCTTGAACTGGTCGGCAAGGTTGAAGATCAGGTCGGGCGTGAAGGTTTGCAGCTTTTGCCGCAGTAGATCGAAGTCGTCGTACAGCGCGAGACATTCCGTGCGGTGGCCGAGTTCGCGCAGGGCGGCGAGGACATCCACCTCGGTCTTCCGGTCGGTCTTCAGATATTCCGTGAGGTCCTGGTCGAGGGTCGTCGGCTCGACGGAATCGAAGAGGGCGAGAATGTTCAGTTTCCTTTTCACGGCTATTTGGTGCGCTTGAATTTGCCGGTGAACAGATGGTTCATCACCAGCGTGGTGAGGTAGGCGGCGGCCTGAAGGTTTTGCGCCGGGTCGTAGGCTTTGAGGTGCAGGCCCAGTTGATCGCAGCGGGTGATCAGCCGCGCGAGCAGCTTGTTGACGCGATATTTTTTCTCATTCGTCCACTGGCAGACCGCGTCCTCCAATTGCCGGCGGTGATGGCGCAGGTACACCGAGGCTTTTACCCGCCCTTCGACATCCGGCCCGGCATCGAACAGTTGCCGCAGGTCGTTGTCGTAAAAATCCGGGAACGAATCTTCATAAACTTTCCGCTTCTTCGCGTAATAGGTTTTGAGTTTCACGTTGAGGCAATCGTGATCGGCCACGCGATATTCCGGCATCGGCAAGGGCGGTTTGCCGGCGAGCGAGCGCATCAATTCATCCACGTATTCGAGCTTTGGCAGCGCGTTCCAGCCGCGATACTTCGCGCGCCAGTCCAGACCGGGCGTGAGCCACACGGCGAACGTCTCCGCGAAATCCTCGTCCGGATGGCTCTGCGCATACCAGTCATCGAGATGCACGACGAAGCTGCGGCTGTAAGGGCGCGGGCGATAAAACGACGGCGTCTCGTCGTTGGAAGATTTGCCGAACGTCTGCTGCCATTTTCGTTTGCGGACGAACGGATAAGCGTAGGCGTAGGCGTGCGCGGCTTCGTGCCGGATGAGTTTCATGAACCACTCCGGCGTTTCGCCTTCGACTTCTAGGACGAGCTGGCGTTCCAGTTGGCGCAACCGGTCCTGCACGAGAAAGAACGGGACGAAAATCGTCGGGATGCCGATGGGCACAAACCATTCGTCGCCGACGTGGCACGGCGGATGGAAGGTCAGGCCCTTTTGCGAAAGCTCGTCGTAGAGTTGCTGGATCAGCGGCTGGAGCTTCGTGCCGTCCAGCTTCAGCCCGAGCTGGGAGATTTTTTTCTCCAGCAACTCGTCATCGCTGAGACTGCTCCAGTCCGTGGAATCCATGGGCGGAGGTTAGCACCGGTGGAGAACCGGCGACAAGCTCCGCGGAATTTTATTCGTTCACCCAACCGGCAATTGAGCCGACGCAACGAGAAATCTCTGGCGCGAAGCCGTCGTGTTCCGCACCATGCCGGGGAATTTCCGCGGGCAAACGCCCGTTCGCATGAAGGCAAAAATCATCATCACCCCGAAGAAAGCCGTGCTCGATCCGCAGGGCAAAACCGTCCAGACCGCCCTCGAACACCTGGGCTACACCGGCGTCACCGGCGTCCACGTCGGCAAATACATCGAGATTGACCTCGCGCCCGGCACGGATCGCGCCGCCGCGCAAACCGCGCTCAACGACGCGGCGCACAAGTTTTTGAGCAACCCGATCATTGAGGATTACCGCTTGGAAATCACCGACTGAAATGGAAGCACCAAATTCCAAGCTCCAAGCTCCAGAGAAACTCCAAACTTCAACCTCCAAAGAAATAGTCCCCGCGGAGTTTTTGAAGCTTGGAGCTTGGATGTTCTCTGGCTGTTGGATGTTGGTGCTTGGAGCTTTTTCCGCTACGACCATTTAACGCCATGAACTTCTCCGTCCTCCAATTCCCCGCCTCCAACTGTGACCAGGACGCCGTCCACGCCGTCCGTCTGCTCGGCCATAACGCGCGACTGCTCTGGCACAAGGAGAACTCCCTCGGCGATGCCGACGCCGTCATCGTGCCCGGCGGATTCAGCTACGGCGATTATTTGCGCTGCGGCGCGATCGCGCGGTTCAGCCCGGTGATGCAGGCCGTGAAACAATTCGCCGACCACGGCGGCCTCGTCCTCGGCATCTGCAATGGCTTTCAAGTCCTCACCGAAGCCGGACTGCTGCCCGGCGCGCTCATCCGCAACCGCGACCTGCAATTCCACTGCGAAAACATTTTCCTCAAGACCGCCACGCCCGACTCGCCGTTCACGAATAAGATTCCAGCGGGAAAAATCCTGCGCGTGCCCATCGCACATGGCGAAGGCTGCTACTTTGCCGACGAAGAAACGCTCGCGAAACTCAAGGCCGGCAACCAGATCCTCTGGCAATACTGCGACGCCAGCGGAAACCTGACCGACACCGCGAATCCCAACGGCGCGCTGCAAAACATCGCCGGCATCTGCAACGAGCGCCGCAACGTGGCCGGCCTGATGCCGCATCCCGAACGCGCCTGCGAACTCGCGCTCGGCAGCGACGACGGCAAATGGATTTTTGAAAGCCTCTTCGCCGCGCTGGAAAACCGGACGGGCGGCGCAGGCGGCGTTGTTCACGGCGAACCCGACGTCAAGGTGAGCCGCCGCAACACCTCCCCGCTGCGCATGTAAGGTTTCGTTTCGGACGTCAGGAGAATTTCACCCACTTCCATCGGCGGAAACTTTGTCTCAGCGGCGATCTCATCGAATGTCGCCAGAAATTTTTCCAGATCGGGCGGCGGCTGGCGGAATCGCATCACGGTGCTGTGGATGATGCCAGGCACGTTCAAGCCGCGCTCCGTCAGTTCGCGATGCAACGTCTCGTTGCGTTGCAACAATTCCACCGTGCGTTGGCGTAACCGCGCAACTTCGTCATCAGGGTTTAGCAACGGCAGAATCCCCGCGCCGCGTGCGAGCACGGGCGATTGCGGTCGTAGCGTAAACGGTTTGATTCGCTCGGGTGAACCTTCCGTAAACAGCGGCGCGAGTGCATCGGTGATCGCTGGAAGTTTTTCTTTGAGAGCTTTCACGATCTCCGCCGTGGGTCGCGTGTGGCGCGCGAAGCTCGCGAACGTCACCAGCGTTACGTGCGTGAACGGGAACGGATAAACATAAATCCACGGCCCGAGCGCGCTGAGCCGATGCGCCATGCGTTCGTAACTCGCGCGCCACACTTCGGGAAACGGCCACGCGCAGGCAAGGTTCAGACCGAACGCGGGAACATCGGGGTCGTTGGCGAGAAATTTGTCCGCGAGCAAACCGTCGCGAAGAATCTCCGCGCGCATTTCGGCACGCTTCGCGGGTGAGAATGGATCGTCGAAGTTCACGAAAACTTTCCGCATCGCCGCGAGGTTTTGGAGTGCGGTGGCTGGCGGGGAAGGGGGCTGACACCGCTTTCGTGCGCGGATAGCGGATCGAATCCAAAGCGGTGTGTGCCCGCACCCCTCACCCACCGCACTCCAAGACGCTGGCGCGCCAGCCGGAGCGTCGGCGGGTTCAAGGGTTTAAGTCGTGAGAATGGGTTTTTTTCAAACACGGTTACTTCAACAGTTCGAGAATCATCCGCCGCCGCGAATAATCGAAGATGACTTTGAACTCGCGCAGCACGCCCCATCCGATGTGCCCGGCCAAGCCTTCTCCGGCGGGCGAACCCTCGGCGAAAAAATTGGCTGACACGTTCGTGAGCGTCTGCGTGCCGAGTTGAAATTGCGGCAGCCGGCCTTCGTGCGTATCCACGCTGCCGCCCACGCCTGTGCGCGAACCGTTGCGGCGCGGCAACGTCAATTCGTCGAGCTTGTTCGTTTTCACGAAGTCATGTCCGAGACAAAGCGCGCCGTCACAGCCGGAATCAATTTCGTAGCGCGCGATGACCGGTGCTTGATCGGGAAACTTGAACGTCGCCTCCACAATCGGCGTGTCGCGGCGGAATTGCAGCGGGATGATTTCACCTTTGCCTTTGTAATTGAACCGCTCCGGGTCGCGGAGCGTCACGGTGTTTTCCCGCGGGTCAATCTCCACGACGAACCGGCGGAAGAAACCCGAACCGAGAATGCCATCGCGCGCGCGACGCGGTCGTTGCGCGTCGGAAGGAATCACCGCGACGCTGCGCGGGGAATATTTCTCCCCGCCAAAATCAAACGTCGCGCCCGAATACCAGTTCGCTTTTTCGGTGCCCGCGATGCCGTTGATGGTCAGCGTGCCGGCGGGTTTGAGGCCGAGCGACTCGACGAGGTCGGGATGAATCGTCGTGACGCCGAAACCGGTGTCGAGCTTGAACGCGAGCGGCTGCGAATCATTCACGCGCGCCTTCACCAGTGCCGCGCCGCGCCGGATTTCCAGCGGGAGGCGCGCGATGGGCGACGATTGATTGGTTGATTCAGCGGCACGCATGTTAAAATTCGCGAGGCAAGCCAACGCGCAGAGAATAATTTTTGCGACTCTGGGCGGCGTGAGCACGGCGCAGCAAAGCACGACCGGCGCAGCCGCACAAGTGACAACCGGTTCCCGTCAGTTGGCCGGCGGCGCGGCCCGGTCCAGCCGGATGAGTTCGGCGGTGTAACCCTGGCGAAAGGTCGGATGCTTGAACTGGTAGCCGAGTTCCATCTTCAGCCGGCGGTTGGAAACTTTCTTGTTCGTCACGCCGCGCTTGCGATCCACCTCGGCGTCCTCGGGCGTGACGGGCGGCATCGGTTTGTCCAGCGACGCGGCGAGCCATTCAAAAAACTTGAAATGGCTGACCGGTTCGTCGTCCACCGCGTTGTAAATCTCGCCCGCCCGCCCGCTCTTGAGCGCGGCGATGATCACGCCGACGAGATCGTCGCGATGAATCATGTTCAGAAAACGGTCGCCCTTACCCTCAATGCGCGCCTCGTCCGCGAGAAATTGTTTGAACCAGTGACCGCGGTCCGGCCCGTAAATTCCCGCCACGCGCAGGATCACAGCGGGAAAATTTTTCTCCAGCGCGGCTGTCAGCAAAACTTTTTCCGTCTCCACCAGAACTTTCGCCGACTCGGCTTGCGGTTCGGTCGGGCTGGTTTCCTTCACCAGCGAGCCGTCATTCTGGCCGTAAACGCTCGTGCTGCTGGTGTAAACGAACTTCTTTGGCGGCGCGGCGGCGAGCCACTCGATCAAGTTCCGTGTGCCTTGGAGATAAAGCTGCCGGTAATCATCCGCACTGCCGCCGCCAGAAGCAGCGCAGTTCACCACCCAATCAAAGTCACGCGGCAGGCTGGTCAGCGTTTCCGGCGCGGTGATGTCGGCGATCAACGGCGTTATGCCGGCGGATTTCAATTCATCCGTCGCCGAACGTCGGAGGCCGAACACTTCATGCCCTTGCCGGACAAGTTCCGCCCCGAGCGGCAAGCCGAGGTAGCCGCAACCGACAATCAACACGCGCATGGCTCAGACTTAGCGCAAATACGCGACACGGCCAAGCTGCAACGAAACCGGTGCCCAAAATAAACCGCAGAGACGCGATAGCCGCAGAGTTTTTGTCCGATGCCTTTCTCTGCGCCTATCGCGTCTCTGCGGTTGAATGTCTTTTCCGAAAATCTTCGCAGGACCCGACGAAGTTGGGAGATAGCACTGTCAGGACGCAACTCCGATGAATCGCGAGCGGGAGGCGCAAAGAGGTTTTGTTTAGTCTCCGCTCTGCTGGTAAGGTGCTGCTGTGGCTGATTTGCCCCAAGTTCAGAGCGCCGTGTCGAGCGCGGAGTCATTCCGCACTCCGCACTCCGCACTCCGCATTCCCGAGTTGCTCGCACCCGCCGGGGATTGGGACTGTGCGAAGGCCGCGGTCGAGAACGGCGCGGACGCGATCTATTTTGGATTGGAAAAATTCAACGCCCGGATGCGGGCGCACAATTTCACTGTCGCTGACCTGCCCAAGCTGATGGAGTTCCTGCACCGACGCGGGGTGAAGGGCTACGTCACGTTCAACACGCTCGTCTTCGAGAATGAGATGGCCGACGCGGAGGAACATTTGCGCGCGATCATCGCCGCCGGTGTGGACGCGGCCATCGTTCAAGACGTTGGCATTGCCCGGCTCATCCGCTCGCTCTCGCCGGATTTTCCGATTCATGCCTCGACGCAGATGACCATTACGAGCGCGGCGGGCGTGGAGTTTGCGCGCGAACTCGGCTGTAATCTCGTCGTGTTGGCGCGCGAGTGTTCGATCGCGGAGATCGAGAAGATCAGAAGTGTTCAGTGTTCAGTCTTCAGTGTTCAGTCGCCGCCGCCAGGCGCACCGACCGCTGAAAACCGAACACTGAATACTGAACACTTTCCCCTTCCGCTCGAAATCTTCGTCCACGGCGCGCTCTGCGTCGCCTACTCCGGCCAATGTCTCACGAGCGAATCGCTCGGCGGCCGCTCGGCGAATCGCGGTGAGTGCGCGCAGGCCTGCCGGATGCCCTACGACCTCATCGCGGACGGCAAACAAGTTCCGCTGGGCGACCGGAAATATTTATTAAGCCCGCAAGACCTCGCGGGCCTGGAGATTTTGCCGGACATCATCCGCTGCGGCGTGGCGTCGTTGAAGATTGAGGGCCGGCTCAAGACACCGGAATACGTGGCGAACATCACGCGGGTTTACCGCGCGGCGTTGGATGAGTGCGGAGTGCGGAGTGCGGAATCAAGACTGGCGAACGGGCGCCAAACAGTCCGCACTCCGCACTCCGCACTCCCCATTCCGCACTACGACATGGAGATGGCTTTTTCCCGCGGCCTCTACAGCGGTTGGTTGGGCGGTAACGACAACCAGAAGCTGGTTCATGCGCGGTTCGGGAAAAAGCGCGGCGTGTTCCTCGGCGAAGTCACCCGCGTCACGGATGAAAAGGTCGCGCTGAAACTCGCCGGGCCGTTGAAGCCGGGTGACGGCGTGGTGTTCGACGCGGGCGCGCCGGATCAGCCGGAGGAAGGCGGGTTCGTCTATCAGGTGGATCGGCGCGGCGCGGAAACGTGGCTCGGTTTCGGCCACGGCGACGTGGATTTCCGCCGGGTTCACATCGGTGACAAGCTTTGGAAGACGAGCGACCCGGAACTGGACCGGCGGCTGCGGCAAAGTTTCGCGGGCGAAAAACCGAAGTTTCAGCGGGCGATTGAAATGGAAGTTCACGGCGTCGTTGGCAAGCCGCTGACGCTGATGGCGCGGGATGAGTTAGGCCACGTGACGAAACTGGAATCCACCATGCCGCTCGCGCAAGCCGAAAAGCAGCCGCTCACTACCGAACGGTTGCGCAATCAACTCGGTCGGTTGGGTGGAACGCCGTTCAAGCTCGGCGAATTGAAGAACGAATTGTCCGGCGAGGTGATGTTACCGGTGAGCGAGTTGAACCGTCTGCGGCGTGAAGTCGTGGCGGAGTTGGAGCGGCAGCGCGCGATGCCGAAACGGTGGACGCTCAAGAGATGCGGAATGCGGAGTGCGGAGTGCGGAATTCAGGATCGTGAGCGGGCGTCAGGAATTCCGCACTCCGCACTCCCCACTCCGCACTTGATCGTCCTCGTCCGCAACCTCGCGCAACTCGACGCGACGTTGAATTGCGGCGTGACGACCATTTACTGCGACTTCGAGAATCCCAAGAAATATCGCGACGCGGTTGGACGGGTCCGCGCCGGTCAATCGCCAATCGCCAATCATCAATCGCAAATTTTCGTCGCGCCGCCGCGGATTTTCAAGATGGGCGAGGAGTGGACGCTCGAACAAGTCCGCTCGTGCAACGCCGACGGCTATCTCGTCCGCAATTACGATCACTTGAAGTTTTTTGCGAACGACCGGCGCGTCGGGGATTTCTCGCTGAACATCGCGAACCGATTGGCGGCGGATTATTTCAAAAACAAATTCGCACTTGAACGCGTGACGGCGAGTTACGATCTGAATTTTCAACAGCTCGAAGCCTTGCTGCAAGCCGCGCCGCCGGAATGGTTCGAGATCACAATCCATCAGCACATGCCGATGTTTCACATGGAGCATTGCGTGTTCTGCGCGTTCCTGACCAGCGGCAAGGATTATCGCGATTGCGGCCGGCCCTGCGACGTTCACGATTTGAAACTGCGCGACCGCGTGGGCGCGGAGCATCCGGTGAAAGCGGACGTGGGCTGTCGCAACACGGTGTTCAATTCAATGGCGCAGACCGGCGCGGAATATGTCGAGCGGATGCTCGCGCTGGGCGTGAGAAATTTTCGCGTGGAGTTTCTCAACGAAACGCCGGAGCAGGTCGCGCAGACCATCACGGAGTATCGGCAGCTTCTGCGCGGCGAAATCGCCGGCGCGCAACTGTGGCGCGAATTAAAGCTCTTTAACCAACTCGGCGTCACGCGGGGGCAGATGGCGGGAGGATAAAGCTCCAAGCACCAAGTTCCAACATCCAGAGAAGCCCCAAGTCTCAAGCTCCAAAATTGGTGCGGCGGACAACTGCTTTAGTTTCGAAGTTTGGAGGTTCTCTGGTGCTTGGGGCTTGGTGCTTGGAGCTTTCCTTTCGGCTACGGCCAGCGGAGGCGGAAAAAGCTGGCCGCAGCGGAGGTGTTGTTGGTCACGACAAACTGGTTGCCGATGACATTGACCGGCGCGCCGACGGCCGACCACGAGACGCCATTCGTCAAGGCCGCCGCGCTTTCGAGCGTGAAGTCCGGCGCATTGGTGGTCCAGGCGAGCAGGATTTTTCCCGCAGCCAGCGTGGCCGCGAGCGTGGGTGGCGCGGGCGGAATGGCCGGTGGCGTGACGCTCGCCCAGTTCGTGCCGATGCGGACTTCGTCGGCGATGATCTGCGCCGGCTCGTTGGCGTTGCGATTGAACAGCACGAAGCTCGCGATCTGGCCCGCGCCGTTGCTGATATCGTTGGTCGCGGTGTTGATCAAGGTGGCCGCCGGTGGCGCAGGCGAACCGAACGTGGCCGGCGCGGGATTGATCCAGAGTTGCGAGACGTCGTCGTTGGTGGCCGCGGGGTTGAAGGTGTAACTGCCGACGAGGAAAACGGTTTGCGCAGTCGTGAACACGTTCGGTGCGAAAACAAATCCGCCCGCGTTGCCGGAAGTTTTGTCGAGGCCGATCTGGTAGCCACCCGTCGCCGATTTCGTGAGGACGCGCGTGCCGACCGTTGATGGCGTGGTCAACTGCGTGCCGGTGGAATTATTGAAACCCGCCCAGAAAACTCCCGAGCTGTTCAGGGTCGAGATGTCGGTCAGCTTCGCGAGGAACGAAAAGTAAACCGTGCCGCTCGTGATGGCCGCGCCGAAGTTGAACCGTGCGCTCATCCCGTTGCCGCCGAACTTCACGCTGTTGCCCATCGAAGTGGCGAGGCCGGCATAGGAAAGATTGTTGGAAGTGATCGTGGGTTGCACGCCCGCAGGACCGGCTTGCGTCCAGTATTGACCGGTCGCGTTGGTCTGGCCGACAAGGTTGGCGTTCAGCGCGTAGCTCGTGATCGCGGGCGCGAAGGGATCGAACGCGAGCGGCGGCGGATTGGTGACGGACAACAGCGCGTTCGAACTGACGATGCTGCCGACGACGTTGCTAAGGATGACGCTGTAATTGCCGGCGTGGAGCGGGCCGACGTTCGTGAGGTTGAGCGTGGAACTCGTCGCGCCCGCGAGGTTCGCGCCGTTGAGCCGCCACTGATAAGTCGTCGGAGCAGTGCCAGCCTTGAAGGCGATGAACCCGACGTCCGCTCCCGGCGGGACGATCTGACTTTGCGGTGGATGCACGACAAACGGCGCGGACAACGGCGCGGCGAACGGCAGCGGATTCGTGCGATACGCGTCCTCGAAGTGAATGATCTCGTCGTCACCGACGAGCATCGCATTCTTGGCCCACGCGTAAGTGGCGAAGCCGGGGAAGGCGACGTTCTTCGCCGCCAGACTGCGCGCCGAGATGGCTTGATCCCATTCGTTCGACGAAATGCCCGAGCGGCCCCAGTTCGTGCCGGCCACCGTCTGCGCGAAGTGTTCGGTGAGGATGAGTTTCGCGCGCGGCACGCCGCGATTCGTGTAGCTGGTGATCGAACTCTGATACTGCCCCTGACACCAACTGACGGAGTAGCCGTTCGCCTTGATCTGCGCGCCGTCGAGATAATTTTCGATGGCGATGAAGGCATTGGATGAAACGGCCTGCCAGTCGGAGTTGTTGTTGCCCGGATTCGGGAACGGTGAAAAGAGAATGACGTTGAACCCGTAATTCGTTTTCAACTCGCGCACGACGGCGGCGGCCCACGGACGATACGCGGCGTCGCCGGTCCACAGCCCGGAGGAAAGTTCGTTCAACATGATCCAGTCGGGGCGCGGGCCGGTGGCGGTGAAACCATTCGTCGCGTAGTTCTGGATGAGCGCGGCCTGCGCCGCGGCGGAGTTGGTGGAGTAGCCGTCGTTGAACGTGTTGTAATAAATCGCGAGCGCGTTGCCGTTGGTGGCGAGTTCGAGCCGGTGCGCGTCGCTGCCCATCGCGACGAACGAGCCGTTGGTCGTGGGCCAGTTCAGGTGATCGAACTGCGGCTGGCAAAGATGATCGTCCACCGAGCACGGGCAGCAGAACGTGACGACATCGAATTTCAAATCCGGCGTGGCGTGAACGACTGAAGAAATGGCGGTGAAGACCAGCGCGACGAACCAAGTGAGACGTGAATGCATCGCGGCAACGTACCATCCGGATGGACTTCGTCCAGTGGCTTGTTGGGATCATTCGGGCCGGCGCGCCGTTGGCCGCCGCGTCACAGGCACACCAGCGGCGTGCCGCGCGGCAGGCGGACGACCACCGTGCCGGCGATGCGGTCATGCCAGCCTTGCATGTCGCGGTCGAACGCAATCCACAGGAAGCCAAGAAACATCACCACCACCGACAGCGCCGCGCCGAGGCCGCGCACCAACGCCACGGGAAACGTCACCGGCCCGCCGTCGAGCCGCACGACTTTCAGGCTTAACACCACGCCACCGACGGTCGTACCTTTCCACGCCCACATGCCGGCGAAGTACGCCAGCGCGATGAGCAATCCGAAGGGCGGAAACCCTGGCAGCCGGTTGAGATATCCGCTGGCCACCCCGCTCAAAATGCCGACGATCACCACGTCCAGAAACGCCGCGCACATGCGTTCCAGAAAACCGGCGCGTGGATGCGCGAAGGCTTCGGGCACGTTCGTGGGTTGAAGGGGTTGAGTTGGCGCGGCGGGATTTTCCGGAGTTGTATCGCCGGGAGCGGTTTCGCCGGGCGCGTTGGCCGTAAAATTTTGCGCCGTTTGTCCGGCTGCGCTCACCGCCATTGGGGCGATGAATCCAGGTTGGTTGGCCGTGCTGAACACCAAGTCCTGATGCTCCCGCAGGAACGCCTCGAACTGTTGCGCGTCGGTCATGATTGAGCCGTGACGAATCGTCGGGGTCGAGGTTACGGCCGGGACGACGCTGGAGGCAAAACAGATACATGATGAATTGGAAACGGTTTCATGGTCGCGCGCTCAACCGGCCACCCGCGCCACCCAGGTTTGCAACGCCGACCAGTTCGGGGACATCTCGATTCATCAGCGCGACCGCCCAGCCGAGACCGAACAATGAGCTCAATGCGAGCACCGCGAACAACGCGCGTTCGGCATTGGATTTGTCCGCGCGCGGCCGGGGCAGTTGCCGCGACGGATTCCGTTCGGTGGCGCGTTGTTCCCGCGTTCCGGGTCGGGCGCACAGTGGGCAAAAAGTTGTTGGACTGTTTTCGCCGGCCCGCATTTCAGCCGTGAGCGCCGGCAGGAGTTGCGCCTGCTTGAAAGTTGCGTTCATATCGGAGTTCAAAGAAATCGTGTTCATCGTCAGAGGTATTACCCGGCAGGCAGGCGGTTTGTTTCAGAAAAATCCTTGGGCGCGTGGATTCCGCCCAACTCGTTGAGTTCAGGCGGTCTGGCAGGATCAAGAAATCTCCTCGCTGCTTCTGCGGCACGGCTTGGTGAGGTGAGCGGAACGCGCGGCAGCGTCGTGGAGTGCGGTGGGTGAGGGGTTGGGGGCACACACCGCTTTGACTCATTGGGTGTTGGATGTTTCCCCACTCCCCAAAGCGGTGTCAGCCCCTTTCCCCGCCAGCCACCGCACTCCAAAACGCAAGCGTGCTTCGCCGCGGCGAATTCAAACCTCGCCGGTGCGGAGCCGATGCTGTTCCATTGCGCGAATTCGCGCCGGCTTCACACCTTCCACTTCATGTCCGCCAGTGTGCGACCGGCGGGAATGAACGGCATCACGTGTTCGCTGTACGGCACGACCACATCGAGCACGTACGGCTCGTCGGCGTCGAGCATCCGCTGGATCGCGGGGCGCAAATCTTTGCGATACATCACGCGTTCGCATTTCACGTTGAACGAATTGCAGACACGCACGTAATCGGGATAAACCTGCGCGCGGTCGTCCGGATTGCCGAGATACGTGTGGCCGCGATTGCCGGCGTAGAAGTTGTCCTCCCACTGCACCACCATGCCGAGGTGCTGGTTGTTCAGGATGATCGCCTTCGCCGCGATTTTCTCGACGTGCGCGGTGGCGAGTTCCTGGACGTTCATCAGGAACGAACCGTCGCCGTCAATGTCAACGACCTGCTTGTCGGGATGCGCGACCTTCACGCCGAGCGCGGCGGGATAGCCGAAGCCCATCGCACCCAGGCCGGCGCTGGTGATGAGCTGGCGCGGGAATTTGTATTTGTACCACTGCCCCGCCCACATCTGATGCTGGCCGACGCCGGTCGTGATGTACGCGTCGCCGTTGGTGAGTTCGTAAAGCGCCTCGATGACCATCTGCTGGAGAATCACCTGGTCCTCCTGGCCTTTCATGTGGTCTTTCATGTGATCGCTGTTGGCGATCTCCGGCGTGACGGCGTAGGCGAACGGCGCTTTCTTTTTCCACTCCTCGATCTGCGCGAGCCACGGCGTGTGTTTCTTCGTGAGCGGACGCTTGGCGAGCATCGCATTCAACCGCGTGAGCGTGTCCTTGATGTCGCCGACGATGGGCAGGTGCGCCTTCCGGTTCTTGTTCAACTCGGAAGCGTCAATGTCCACGTGAACAATCGTGCCGCTCTTGCAAAACTCCTCGAACTTGCCGGTCACGCGATCGTCGAAGCGCACGCCGAACGCGAGCAACAAATCCGCGCCGTCTTTGAGTTTCACCATTGGGGCGTCGAAGCTCTTGCGCAGCTCGAACTCGCCACTCACCGCCCAGTTCGCGTAGGCCGCGCCGTGCATCCCGAGCCAGCGCAGCGAGAGCGGATGCGTTTCTGGAAAGCCGCCCATGCCCATGATCGTCGTCGTCACGGGAATGTTCGTGGCCTCGGCAAATTTCTTGAGTTCCGCCGCCGCGTCACTCGTGATGATGCCGCCACCGCAGTAAAGCACCGGGCGCTCCGACTTCTCGATCAAGCCCATGATCTCGTTCAACGCGAGTTCGTCCGCGCGGAGATCGGGCTGCGTGTAACCGCGCAGACCTTTTTTGATTTGTTCGAACGTGGGCCAGACCGGCTGGGTTTTCTGCTGCTGCACGTTCTTCGGAATATCAATCACCACCGGGCCGGGGCGGCCGGATTGCGCGATGTAAAACGCCTCCTTCACGATGCGCGGAATGTCGTTCACGTCCGTGATGAGATAGCTGTGCTTCACGATGGGCAACGTCACACCGATGATGTCCGTCTCCTGAAACGCGCCACGTCCGATCATGTTCTGGTTCACCTGGCCGGTGATGGCGATGAGCGGGCAGGAATCCATGTAAGCGTCCGCGATGGCGGTGACGAGATTCGTCGCGCCCGGCCCGCTCGTGCCCATGCAAACACCCGCGCGCCCCGTCGAGCGCGCATAACCTTCCGCCGCGAAACTTCCGCCCTGCTCATGGCGCGGCAGGATGGTGCGAATCTTCGATTTCGTGAGCGACTGGTGAATCTCCATGCTCGCGCCGCCGGGATACGCAAAGATGACTTCGCAACCCTCGCGTTCGAGCGCTTCGACGAGGATGTCGCGCCCGAACATCGCGCTGCCGACTTCGGCGCGCTGTTTAGTGGCGGTTGGTTTCGCGGCTTTCGCTTTGGCGGTTTCAGTTGTTTTGCTCATAACATCGGGAGATTAAGAGTAAGATTATGATTACGATTAAGAGCCGGATGGCGAGTCCGTTTTCTTAATCTTAATCTTCATCTTAATCGCAATCATTTTCTTTCAGGTTGTGGCTGGTCTGGCGCGGGCAACAAAAAACCCACAGCCGTTTCCAGCCGTGGGTTCTTGTTAAAGTTTGTTTCAGCTTCGACAAGCGCGCACGGCGTCGCCAACTACGACGACTACCAGCGAAACTTGTCGAATTTGTCCGTTCATTGCGAGCCGAAAATAAGGGTTGGGCCAACGCGGGTCAAGTCTGCATTGAGGTCTGGAATCGGCGCGCGCGACAACGGCTTTGCCGGCACAACGACCGGGCTTCTTCGCGGGATGGGTTCATGGCTGCTGCCTTTTGGGCGCATCAACTTTTGCGGCCTGCTCGAACTCGGCCAGTTTCTTTTTCCATTCGGAGGCTTGCTCCGATTGGCCCGTGGCTTCGTAGAGTTGCACGAGGCGTTGAAGGGTTTCCTTCACCCGCGGCTTGCCGAGCGATGGAATTTTGTCCTCGCGCTGCTTCATGCCTTCGTAACCGGAGAGCAGCAACGGTTCGGCTTCGGCAAATTTCTTCTGCCCGAGCAGGCTGCCGCCCAGCATGCTCCGGGCGTTGAATGTCAGCCAGTCGTCGGGAAGTTTCTTTTCGCGGATGGCCAGACATTCACGCGCCAGCGGTTCGGCCTCGGTGAACTTTTTCTGGACGAGCAGATTCATCGTCAACTCCGCGAGGGCGGCAGCCAACTGCGGTTCATCCGCAGGGAGCTTTCTTCGCAACGCCAGCGCTTCGCGCAGAATCGTTTCAGCTTCGGCCAGCTTGCCTTGGTCCTGGAGCACGCGGGCCAAAGCGGCCAGCGAGTCGGCCACGAACGGATGGACATTGCCAAACTGTTTTCGACTCGTCGCCAGCGCGTTGCGAAACAAGGCTTCAGCGGCAGCGGTGTCGCCGAGGTCCGTCAGCACGTCTCTGAGCGCACCGAAGGCGAGGTCCTGCATCCAGCGAGCAACCTGTTCGGGATGGCGCTGACAGAGGGCAACCGCTTCCTCGGCCAGCGGGCGGGCTTCGGTCAATTTGCCGTTCCTCCGGAGGAAGTTGGCGAGACTGGCGGTAAAATGCGGCAGGTTTATGTGTTTAGCTGTTCTCGCGGTCGCCAGCGCTTCGCGGTATTGGAACTCGGCCTCATCCAGCTTGCCCTGTTTTTGCAGGAGGTCAGCGAAACCAAGATGCGCGTTGGCCTGATGCCATTTCCCCGAGCCTTCGATTCTTTTCAGGGTTTCAAGCCCCTTCCGATAGGGCACCTCAGCTTCCGGCAGCTTGTTTTGCAGGGTAAGCACTCCGCCCAATGCAGTGTAGCTCGCTGCGGTGTCGGGATGTTCGTCGCCATAAAGTTTTCGGTGTATGGCCAAAGCCTCACGGGTGACCCCTTCCGCCTCGTCCAGGTTCCCACGAGCTTCCATCACGATTCTGAGAGCGTGCAGCGCCCAGGCGACTTCGCTGCTGTCATTGCCGAGCCGCTTTCTGCGTATCGCCAGACCCGCGCGTATCACGGTTTCGGCCTCATCGGGTTTAGTTCTATCATTATAGTTGCTGGCTAACTTCCCTTGGTGGCGCAACACATCGCCCAGATTGACCAACGAGTGCGCTTCTTGCAGGCTGTCGTTGCCGCGCAGTTTCCGTTGCATGGCGATGGCCTGGCGGGCGAAAGTTTCGGCCTCATCAATGGAGCGAAGAAACATCAGCGCCCACCCGATCTGGCCCAGCGAGTCAGCGACTGCCAGGTTTTCCTCACCGAAGTGCGCGCGGGCGAGTCGCAGGGTCTCGCGGGCGTTCTGCTCCATCTTTTTGTAAAGCTGCAAGTCGAGATACGCCTGTGTAAGGGTAAGTCGCAGTTCGATTTCCACCTCCGGCTGGCCTTTTAGGTCCGTGCCAATGCGCTCGGCAGTCTTGTCCACAATCTCGCGCAGCATCGTTGTGTCGCGACCCAAGGCGACGGAAGGGCCGACGCCTTTGAGCATGTCCTTGAGAAATTGCGCGACTTGCTGGCTCTTGGCCGCTTCGGTCCGGGTGTTCTGCTCGGCGGCGGCGGCGCGCTGGCGGGCGTGTTTCTCTTTGAAAAACATCCACGTCGAAACGGCCAGACCAACGACCAGTGCGGCCGCGACAGCGCTCACGGCGGCGAAGGCGAGCTTGTTTCGGCGAA
Source organism: Pedosphaera sp. (assembly GCA_009695195.1). GTDB lineage: Bacteria > Verrucomicrobiota > Verrucomicrobiia > Limisphaerales > JADLHS01 > CAIKLQ01. The sequence goes on along the minus strand of SIBJ01000046.1, from coordinate 11,450 downwards.
CCAGTTTCTGAAATCGGTAGCCTGTGCTCGGTGGACGGGCGACAACCGGCTCGTTGTCGAGGTGTCGCTTCAGATCAGTTGCGACTCCGTTCGCCGTTTCGTAACGGCGCGTCCGGTCCTTCTCCAGGCACTTCATGACGATCCAATCGAGATCGCCTTTGAGTTGGTGCAACAGCTTCGAAGTGTCGGTGGAACGACGCTTGGCCGTGGTCGTCAATTCCTCGCCCTCGAGTGTCGCGAAGCGGGTGCTGGGACGCACCGGTTCCTGCTCGCGAATGGTCTTCCGCATCGCGTCAATGCCGGAGGCCATCAGTTCCTTCGCGTCGAACGGCGTGCTGCCCGCCAGCAATTCGTAGAGCAACACGCCCAGGCTGTAGATGTCGCTGCGCGTATCAATGTCCAACCCGCTCATCTCCGCCTGCTCCGGACTCATGTAAGCCGGCGTGCCGATGAACTGGTGCAACTGCGTGTAAACAGTGCTGTCCGTCAGGCGTCCCTCCGTCGCCTTCGCGATGCCGAAATCAATCACCTTCGGCACCGGCACGCCGTCGTGCAGGGTGACGAGGATGTTCGACGGCTTGATGTCGCGATGGATGATCCCCTTCTGATGTGCGTGCTGAATCGCCTGGCAAACCTTGATGAACAGATCGAGCCGTTCCTTGGTGGTGAGATTTGCTTGGTCGCAGTAATCGGTGATGCGGATGCCGCGCACCAGTTCCATCACGAAGAAAGGGCGACCGGTTTCGGTCGTGCCCGCATCCAAAACTTTTGCGATGTTCGGATGATCCATCATCGCCAACGCTTGCCGCTCCGCCTCGAACCGGGCCACGACCTGTTTGGTGTCCATGCCCAGCTTGATGACCTTCAGCGCGACGCGACGCCGCACCGGTTCGGTTTGCTCGGCGACATATACCACGCCGCAGCCGCCTTCGCCCACGCGCTCCAAAAGTTTGTAGCGCCCGAGCGTCGTCCCAACGGCTTCGTCCGGCGCGTCGGCGAGATCGAGTTTTATGGTTTGCTTGCCAGCAGGCGCAGTGGTGGCGAGCGCAGCGTCAGGTTGCTCGTGCGCGGCGAGCAACGCTTCGAGACGTTGGCGCAAGGCGGGATCACCTTCACACATCGCATCCAGGAATGCGGGGCGTTTGTCTGCCGGTTTTTCAAGCGCCAAGGCAAACAGCGCTTCTTCACGGTTCGGGTTCATGGCTGCTGTCTTTTGGGCGCATCAACTTTTGCGGCCTGCTCGAACTCGGCCAGTTTCTTTCTCCACGCAGCGGCTTTCTCCGATTGGCCCGTGGCTTCGTAGAGTTGCACGAGGCGTTGCAGGGTTTCCTTCACCCGCGGTTTGCCGATGGCGGGAATTTTATCCTCTCGCTGCTTCATGCCCTCATAACCAGAGAGCAGCAACGGCTCGGCTTCGGCGAATTTCTTCTGCCCGAGCAGGCTGTCGCCCACAACGCTGCGTGCGTTGAAGGTCACCCAATCGTCCGGAAGTCTTTTTTCGCGGATGGACAGACATTCACGCGCCAGCGGTTCGGCCTCGGCAAACTTTTCCTGGACCATCAGGAAGCGCGTCAGTTCGGCGAGCGAATTGGCCACGAACGGATGTTCGTCACCGGAGAGTTTCCTTTCCATGGCCAGTTCCTCGCGCCAAACGGCTTCGGCCTCGGCCAATTTGCCCCGGTCGTGGAGCAGAGCGGCCAAGCTGGCAAGTAAATCGTCCACGGCGCGGTTCTCATTGCTAAACTTTTTTTGGTTCATCGCCAGCGCTTCGCGCAGAATCGTTTCAGCTTCAGCGAGCTTGCCTTGCGCTTGAAGCACGCCGGCAAGAGTGGAGATCAACTGGACCGAGCCAAGCTGCTCGCCCTCCGGGAGTCTCCTCACTGCGTTCAACAGTTCGCGCAAGACAGCTTCGGCTTCATCCAGCTTCCCTTGCTGACGCAAAACGTCGGCCAGGCTCTGGCAGTAACCGGCCACCCAGGGATGACCATCCCCGGTGCGTTTCCGGGCGGATGGCAATATTTCTCGGAACAAGTTTTCCGCTTCACCCAGCCTGCCGGTATCCCGAAACATGTCGGCGAGTCCCGCCATGGAAAGTTGCCAGGAGTCACCTGATTCTTTTGTCGCCAGCCTGATTCCGTCTCGATACGAGGCTTCGGCTTCTGCATACCTGCGGTTTCGCCTGAACACATCACCCAGCCTGAAGTAGGAGCGGGCCAACTCAGGATGCTTTTCGCCAAATAATTGCTTTCGGATGCTCAACGATTCGCGCAACAGCGCTTCCGCCTCCGGAAGTTTGTTCTGGACCTTAAGCAGGTAGCTCAGGGCATCAAGAGACCTGGCCACTTCCGTGTGCTCGTTGCCAAGGAGTTTCCTTCGCATGGCCAGGGCTGTGCGGGCGCTGGTTTCAGCCTCGGCCAGTTTGCCGCGGCTGGAAACAACATAGCCCAGGTGGTAAAGTGCGGCAGCTTCCTGCAAACTCTCACCGCCTCGCAACTTCCGCTCCATCGCGATCGCCTGGCGGAGGACCGCTTCGGCTTCATCATTGATTTCCAAATGTTGCAGGGCGTCGCCGAGCCGGCCGAGTGCGTCCGCCACCGCCAGGTTCTCCTCACCGGGTGTTGAGCGCGCAAGTCGAAGGGCTTCTCGCGCCATCCGTTCCATGAGTTTGAATGAACCCAGCTCGTGGTAGGTATCGGCCAGCGTGAGGTAGAGTTCGCTCTGCACTTTAGGTTCAGCCTTGAGGTCGGTGCCGACGCGTTCCGCTGTTTTGTCCACGATCTCCCGCAGCATGGTGGTGTCCCGGCCCAAGGCGACCGATGGGCCGACGCCCTTGAGCATGTCTTTCAGAAACCGGCCCACCTGCTGGCTCTTGGCCGCTTCGGTTCGCGTTTTCTGTTCGGCGGCGACGGCGCGCTGGCGGGCGTGATTCTCTTTGAAAAACATCCAGGTCGAAACGGCCAGGCCGATGATCAGCGCCGCCACGACCGCGCTCGCCGCCGTGAAGGCCAGCTTGTTGCGGCGAACCAGTTTTTGAAATCGGTAGAGGTTGCTCGCTGGTCGGGCCACGACGGGTTCGTTATCCACATGTCGTTGGATGTCCATCGCCAGACCATTGGCGGTTTCGTAACGGCGCGTGCGGTCCTTCTCCAGCGCCTTCATGACGATCCAGTCCAGGTCACCGCGCATCAAAGTGCGGAGCCGGGCCGGCTCGACGTGGCGGTGTTTGGCCACGGCGGTCAGTTCGCCCGCGAGCATCGTGCTCAACCGCGTGGACGGGCGCGCGGGCTCCTTCTCGCGGATGGTGCGGCGCATGGCGTCGAGTCCGGCCGCCATCAGTTCCGTGGCATCGAAGGGCGTCTTGCCGGTAAGCAATTCGTAGAGCAGCACGCCCAGCGCGTAGATGTCGCTCCGCGTGTCAATGTCCAGCCCGCTCATCTCCGCTTGTTCGGGACTCATGTAAGCCGGCGTGCCGATGAATTGCTGAAGCTGCGTGTAAACGGTCTTGTCCGTCAGCTCGCCTTGCGTCGCCTTGGCGATGCCGAAGTCAATGACCTTCGGCACGGGCACGCCGTCGTGCAGCGTGACCAGAATGTTCGAGGGCTTGATGTCGCGGTGAATGATGCCCTTCTGATGCGCGTGCTGAATCGCCTGGCAGACCTTCATGAACAGGTCGAGCCGTTAGCGGGTGGAGAGATGGTTCTGGTCGCAGTAATCGGTGATCTTGATGCCGCGCACCAGTTCCATCGCAAAGAATGGCCGCCCGGTGTCGGTCGCGCCCGCGTCGAGCACCTTGGCGATGTTGGAATGATCCATCAAGGCCAACGCCTGGCGTTCGGCCTCGAAACGGGCGACCACCTGTTTGGTGTCCATGCCGAGCTTGATGATCTTGAGCGCGACGCGGCGTTTGACCGGCTCGCGCTGCTCGGCCACATAGACCACGCCGAACCCGCCCTCGCCGATTTTTTCCAGCAACTTGTATCGTCCGATCATCGTGCCGAGCACTTCGTCGTCCGGGAGGGTGAGTTTGATGGTGGCGCTCACTTGGCGGTCTCCTTCGCTGTCGCAGCCTTCTTCGCGGCTTCCTCGTGGCTGAACACTTCCAGTTTCTTTTTCCATTCGGAGGCTTGCTCCGATTGGCCCGTGGCTTCGTAGAGTTGCACGAGGCGTTGAATGGTTTCCTTCACCCGCGGTTTGCCGATGGCGGGAATTTTATCCTCTCGCTGCTTCATGCCTTCGTAACCGGAGAGCAGCAACGGCTCGGCTTCGGCGTATTTCTTCTGCCCCAGCAGGCTGCCGCCGAGTGTGCTCCGGGTGTTGAACGTCACCCACTCGTCGGGAAGTTTCTTTTCGCGGATGGCCAGACATTCACGCGCCAGCGGTTCGGCCTCGGTGAACTTTTTCTGGGTCAGCAGGAAGCGCGTCAGTTCGGCCAGCGAGTTGGCCACGAACGGATGCTCGTTGCCCGAAAGTTTTCTCTCCAACTCCAACTCTTCACGACGCACGGCTTCGGCCTCGGCCAATTTGCCCTGGTCGCGGAGCACAGCGGCCAAGCTGCCGAGCAATTCGTCCACGGTGCGGTTCTCATTGCCCAACAGTTTGCGATTCATCGCCAGCGCCTCGCGATACACTGTCTCGGCCTCCGGCAGCTTTCCTTGATCATGGAGAAAGACGGCCAGGTCGTGAAGCGCGGCGGCCACGTCGGGATGCTCGTCGCCCAGCAGTTTTCGGCGCGTCGCCAGTTCCTCGCGGATGACAGACTCCGCCTGGCGATAGACTTTTTCGACCTCTTGGTGCCGACCGGTCTTGGTCAGCAGATCAACCAGCTTCTTCTGGTAGGCGGGCACCATGGGAAAGTCCGCCAGCAGCGATTCGTAAATACCAATAGCCTGGCCATAAGCCGCCTTGGCCTTTTGCATTTCTCCCTGCTGCTGGTAGGCATTGGCCTGTTTGAAATATGTAGATGCCTTCCCGGACCTGTCCCAAGGGTCCGGCAGCCCCAAGAGCGCTGCGGCCTCAGCCTGGAGTTCGCGGAGACTAATCTCCTGCGCGTCGTCCATCCATCCGATGGATTTATAGAACCAATTGCGGGCCTCACCCTGGTTGTCCACTTGCCAGTGAGCCATGGCGATGTAAAACCACTGCCAAGCGCTGCCACCGATTCCGTGGCCGAGGTGCTCTTTGGTCTTGAAAATCTCAAGAGAGGCTTCCCCGTTTCCAAATCGGCAGTAGGCGATGGCTAAGGCACCCCAGCGAAGGCCATTCTCGGGGTCAGATTCGGCGGCTTTTTTGAGTCGCTCCAGTTCAGGTCCCGAATGAGCGCGCCAAAGCTCCTGGGCCTTGCGAAGTTCAAGCTCTGCCTCTTGCTTCCGTCCGTCATGCCGCAAGAGAATGCCCAGTTGGTTGCGATTGCGGGCGAGTTGTTGCCAGGAATCCGGCAGGTTCGGGGAGTGGGTCACCAACTTTTCATAGTGGGCGATCGTCTGCCGAACAAATGGTTCGGCTTCGTCGAGCTTGCCTTGTGCGATGAGCATGCGCGACAAGTAGCCCAGCGACCACAACACGTCTCCGTGATCGTTGCCCATCAGCTTGAGGCGCATCGCCAGCGATTCACGGGCAAAGGTTTCTGCTTCCGCGTACTTGCCCTGCACGCTCAACGCCACGCAGATCCGGATGAGGGTCGTGGCTACGTCCGGATGCTCGTCGCCCAACAGCTTTTTTTGGATGACCAGGACTTGGCGGAGCATCGCTTCACTATCGGGCGCGCGACCTGAACTCCTGAGCGTGGCGGCGAGGACGTTAAGCGTCCGGCCGATTTCCTGGTGCTCGTCACCGTAGAGTTTCTTCTGTATCGCCAGGGCCTCCCGCGCGAGCACTTCGGCTTCGTCGTTCCGGCCCACATGATGTATGGACAGCGCGAGGGCAGTGAGTGAGCGCGCAGTGTCGGGGTGCTCGTTGCCGAGCAGCTTTCGGCGCATCGCCAGCGCCGCTCGCAACAGGGGTTCGGCTTCCGTGAATTTGTTCTGCTTTTCCAGCGTCGTGCCCAGATCGCAAAGCGCGCCGGCCACGTCGGGATGTTCATCGCCGAGGAACTTTTTGCGGAGCGCCAGCGCCTCGCGTTGCATGTCGGCGGCCTTGGGCCATTCACTGATTTCCGCATAGACCTGGCCCAGTGTTTGGCGCAGATCGGCTTCCACCAATGGCTGATCGTGCAGGTCCTGGCTCACCCGTTGCGCGGTCTGGTCCAGAATTTCGCGCAGCATCATTATGTCGCGCCCCAAAGCGACCGATGGACCGACGCCCTGGAGCATGTCCTTGAGAAATTGTGCGACTTGCTCGCTCTTGGCCGCTTCGGTCCTGGTTTCCTGCTCGGCGGCGACGGCGCGTTGGCGGGCGTGTTTCTCTTTGAAAAACATCCACGTCGAAATGCCCAGACCAATGACCAGCGCGGCCACGACAGCGCTGGCGGCGGTGAAGGCCAATTTGTTTCGGCGGGCCAGTTTTTGGAAGCGGTAGAGTTTGCTAGCGGGACGGGCCACGATGGGTTCGTTGTCGAGGTGTCGCTTCAGATCAGTTGCGACCCCGTTCGCTGTTTCGTATCGGCGCGTGCGATCCTTCTCCAAACACTTCATCACGATCCAATCCAGATCGCCCTTGAGCTGGTGCATCAGCTTGGACTTGTCTGCCGAACGCCGTTTCGCCGCCGTCGTCAATTCCTCGCCCTCGAGCGTCGCGAAGCGGGTGCTCGGGCGCACCGGCTCCTTCTCGCGAATGGTCTTGCGCATCGCGTCGATGCCGGAGGCCATCAGTTCCTTCGCATCGAACGGCGTGCTGCCGGCCAGCAGTTCGTAGAGCAGCACACCCAGGCTGTAGATGTCGCTGCGCGTGTCAATGTCCAGCCCGCTCATCTCCGCCTGCTCCGGACTCATGTAAGCCGGCGTGCCGATGAACTGATGCAACTGCGTGTAAACGGTGTTGTCCGTCAGCCGGCCTTCCGTCGCTTTGGCGATGCCGAAATCAATCACCTTCGGCACCGGCACGCCGTCGTGCAGCGTAACGAGGATGTTCGACGGCTTGATGTCACGATGGATGATGCCCTTCTGATGTGCGTGCTGAATCGCCTGGCAAACCTTGATGAAGAGATCGAGCCGTTCCTTGGTGGTGAGGTTGGCCAGGTCGCAGTAATCGGTGATGCGGATGCCGCGCACCAGTTCCATGACGAAGAACGGACGGCCCGCGTCGGTGGTGCCAGCATCGAGGACCTTGGCGATGTTCGGATGATCCATCATCGCCAGCGCCTGCCGTTCCGCCTCGAAGCGAGCGACAACCTGCTTGGTGTCCATGCCCAGCTTGATCACCTTCAGCGCCACGCGACGGCGGACCGGCTCGGTTTGCTCGGCGACATAGACCACGCCGCACCCGCCTTCGCCGACGCGTTACAAAAGTTTGTAGCGACCGAGCGTCGTCCCTACGGCTTCGTCGGGAGCGTCGGGGAGATTAAGTCTTATGGTCGGCACCGCGGCGGGCACGGTTTCGGCGAGTATGCCTTCGGATTGCTCGTGCGCGGCGAGCAGAGCTTCGAGGCGCTGGCGCAGGGCGGGATTGCCGTGGCACGCGCCGTCGAGAAACGTGGCACGCGCCGGGCCGGTGAGTTGGGCGGCGGCCTGAAACAGCGCGGCCTCGCGTTGCGGGTCGGGGGTCATGGCGGGGTCGTTGCATTCATCTACCAGATTAAGCGCAGTCTGTCGGCAAATAGTATGGGAAAACTTTCGCGGCTTTTTCAAAACCTTGCGGAGGTAGCGGCGTCTCGGCAGAGCGCCGCAACCGACTTTTGATGGGACAAAGTTGCGGCGCTCGGCCGAGACGCCGCTACGGAGTCATGAAACCGCTCCAAAGCTCCACGCTTCAACCTCCAAGCAGCGATAGAGGTTTGGTCATTGTCCCGCATGGCGGGATGGTGCTTGGATGTTGGAGCTTGGTGCTTCGTTCGTTCCCGCCATCTCCACCCGCAGCCACGCGCGCGCATAAGCCCACCATTGCTTCGCCGTCGGCACCGCGATGCCCAGCGCCTCCGCCGCTTCCTCGAACGTCATCCCGACGAAGTAACGCAGCTTCACCAACTCGGCTTTGCGCGGGTCCAGCAGCGCGAACTTTTCCAACACCTCGTTGACGGTCAGCAACTGATCGTCCGGCGCCGGCGCGGGAATATCCAACTCGTCCGCGTCGAGACACACCTCGCCCGCGCCACGCTTGGCGGCCAGCCGCCGCCGCGCGCGATCCACGAGAATGCGGCGCATGGCCTCCGCAGCGGCGGCAAAAAAATGTTGTCGCCCATTCCAGTCACGCTCATCGTTGCCGGCGATTTTGAGCCAGGCTTCATGCACGAGCGCGGTAGGCTGGAGCGTGTGCCCTTTGCGCTCGCCTGCCAGCCGGTGTGCGGCCAACCGCCGAAGTTCGTCATAAACCAACGGCAACAGTTCCGCCGCCGCGCGCGGATGGCCGGTCGCGGCGGCCTGAAGAAGTTGGGTGACGTCGGACATGGTCAAGTGAACCACCGAGAGCGGATAATTAGATCGTGCTTTTTCTTCACATCATCGCCAGCAACACCGCCGTGCCGAAGGCCAGGACGCCCGCCACCAGGCCGATGATGGCCAGCCAGATGCCGCGCAACTCGGCGGGTTTCAACGCGATGGTGATGATCGCGATGAAGCTGGTGATGATGGGCGTCACGGTCAGCGTGATCATTGTGGGCATGAACGGTTCGATGCGAAGAATTTTCATCCCGATCATCGCGACCCACGCCCAGCCGGCGAGCACGAGCGTGCTGAACGCCATGAAACTCCGGTTGGCGACGACCTTCATCGAGTCCGTCTCGTTGGAAATGTATTTCAACACCGCGTCCGCATAGACCGACTCGCCCGTGTCGCCGACGATCAAATCTTTGAAGCGAAGCGACAGCACGATGCTCACCTGTTGCGAGTCGGATTGATCCGCGGCCAGTTCCAGCACCTTCTTGGATTTGGCGTGCGTGTGCGAAGTGGGGACGCCGAACTGCGAGCCGCCCTGGTGATACGGCCCGGCCGGGCCTTCGGCTTGAAAGCCGAGTTCGGTCAGCCGTTGATTCATGCGCGCGAGGAACGCCGGAAACTGCTCGTGTGTCACCGAGATCGCGAGCTGGCGCGCGAGTTTGCCCACCTTGAATCCGCCGAACACGATGTTGAGCACCAACGACAGCACGATGCCCATGCCGACGAGGCTGTAACAGAGCACGGTAAAATTCAGAGTCATATCAATTGTTCTTTCGTTTCCATGATTTATCTAACGCAGCATCGCCGCCGCGTTCAATTCGGCCACCGCTTTCGCGTCGAGGAATTTGTCGAAGTTCAAATAATCACCGCCGCCATCCTTTGGCTCTCGCCACATTTCGACTTCGAGCTTTCGGACGCCCGGTTCGAACAGCGCCGCCAATTGCGCGTGGCTTGACATCGCACCCGCCGCGCGCAACTCCACCCTGGCTTTGTCGCCCTCGCGGACGAAATGAATCATCTGCACCGCGCGGCGGATGTCCCACACGCGCATCCCGTCGAGTGTTTGACCGAGCAGCATGAAACGCCGGCGGATTTGCGTAAGCCGTTTCTCGCCGCCAGACCAGGCGGTCAAGCCGACGCCGCGCGGCGCGATGAACGCGAGTACAACGGACTTTTGCGTCAGCTCCCTTGTGACGCTTGTCAGTGAGGTGGGCTTCGGCGGAGGTAAATTCGTTGCTCCTTGAAGTTCCTCCTTCAACTCATCCCCGAACCCCGCGCGCACGGGGATGAGCCAATAGGCCCAGGTCACCGGATCGAGCACGTGCAACGCAACTGTCTCAGCCGGTTTTCCGTCGGCGGATTCCAGAAAATAGAGTCGTAGCGACACGTCGTGCTGGCTCGTGAAATCCCACGCGCTGAATTTCAACCCGTCGCGCTCGACGGAGAAAGCCGGCTTCGGTGCCAGCGGCAAATCTTCCGCTGGCCAGCCGCCGAAACTTTTTTCCTTCAACGTCGCCAGCAGCGATCCGCGTTGTTGTTTCACTTCGTCCGCCGTGAGCGATTTGCCGCGCGGGACGAAGAGCGACTGGATGTTTGCGTTCACCGCGTCCGCCGGCAATTCATCGAACACCCGCAACTGCTGCGGCGCAAAAAATTTCTTCGCCGCCATCTCGATGACCGGCTGCTCGCCCTTGAGAAAACGATTGAACCAGCCGAACACCGGCAATTGCAACTCTTGCGTGTCCGCGTGCGGGCCTTCGGTGATAAGCAGACCAAGATTGTTCACCGCGCCGGACAGAGCGTAGATGTGGCGCACTTTCTCATGCAACCGCGTCACACCTTCAAGCGAAAAATGCTTGTCCTTGTCCGAATTGGCGATCAACAGCGGGCGCGGCGCGATGAGCGCGGCGACTTGCGCAAAATCCCAGCGCGCGGTGTTCAGGTAAAACATGCAATCGCAATGTGTGTCCACGCGATCATTGACGATTTGATCTTCGAGGTCCGTGATGCCTGCGACGGGCGCGACCACCTTCACGCGGTCATCCAGCGCCGCGACCGTCCAGCTGTACGACCCGCCCCCGGAACGGCCCGTCATGCCGATGCGTTTCGGGTCCACTTCGGGCCGCGCGCAAAGATAATCCAACGCGCGGATGCCGAACCACGCCTCCACCCCCGCCGGCGTATAGCCGCAGGAATTCCACCACCACATCTTTTCGCTGTAGGTGCCGCGATGGACGCCGGGGATTTCGCCGTACTGCAACATGTCAATCACGAGGCACACGTAGCCGTTGCGCGCGAACCACGCGCCGTGATGCTGGTAGGCGGTCTTGCCGCCCAGGCTCACGCCGTTGGTCATCCCGCGGCTGTGGCCGCAGGCGTAAAGAATTCCCGGCGCGAGCTTCGCCTGTTTCTTCGGCAGATAAAGATTCGCCGTGACGTAAAGCTGCGGCGACGCCTGGAAGTGCAGCTTCTCGACGGTGAAATCTTCCTGCTCAAGTTTGCCGGTGATCACCGGCTGCAACGGCGTCCGCTCCGGCATCGGCCACAGCCCGAGCATCTCCTGCAACTGCCGGCGAAGCTCCGGCTGTTTTGTTTTCCAATCGTCCAGCGTGCGGATGTCCGCAAGGCAACGTTCGGAAATCATCGCCGTCTCGTTGCGGAAATAATCCGCGAGCGCTTCATCCGCGGACGATGGGGAATTTGTGGGCGAACTAAATGGCTTTGGCTCCGCCGCCGAAAGCGAAACGGCGGTGAGCGAGGTCGCGAGGAGAAGGGACAGCCGCGAATGGCGCTTAGATAAGGAAAAACGCGTCAGCAATTGTACGCGAATATAACTGGATCCTTGGAGCGAGTTGTTTCAAAGTGGCGCATGAAACAAACGACTCCATTCCTCGCTGGATTTTCACATCTGCTGTCTGGCAGTCA
>SIBJ01000045.1 GCA_009695195.1 Pedosphaera sp. | reverse complement strand
GTTTCATGCGCCACTTTGAAACAACTCGCTCCAAGGATCCAGTTATATTCGCGTACAATTGCTGACGCGTTTTTCCTTATCTAAGCGCCATTCACGGGTGAGGGCATTATGGACTGCGGTGGCAAGGCGGACGCGACACCGCTTTGGCACCGACGACGGCGCTGGCAATGAGCAACCCGCCCCGTTCGCTCGCAAGCGGTGTCGCGTCCGACTTGCCACCGCAGTCCAAAAATACCGCCAGCCCTCTCACCCTCACCCGCCTTTAATCGCACCCGTGATTTCCCGCGCTTGGGAAATTGACTTCCCAGCGCCTTTATGTCGTAATCGCGGCAATCAGCCTGTTGCAAACTTGGCGCGTGTCCGCGCAAGCGGTCACCGCTCCTAGCGACGCGCCAAAACCAGAACTTGTTTTATGAAGCAAAACCCGCACGAAACTTCCTCCCTCGCCTTCCGCCAACTGTCCCTCCTCCTCGCGCTCTTCATTGCGACAAATTTGACGCGCGCCGCGACGTTCACCGTCGTCAACACCAACGCCACCGGCGACGGCTCGTTGCAGCAGGCGATCTTTGACGCCAACACCAACGCCGGCACGGACACCATCACGTTCGCCATCACGAATCTCAGCAACACCATCCGCCCGGCGGCCGCCTTGCCCATCATCGTCGAGCCAGTGACGATTGATGGCCGCACGCAAACCGGTTTTGTTTCCGCGCCCATCGTCGAAATCAGCGGCGGCAGCGCCGGAGCCGCGGCCGACGGACTCAAGATCAACACGAGCAACTGCGTCATCAGCGCCCTGGTGATCAATGGCTTTCTCGGTGACGGCATCGAAATCACCAACGGCGCGAACAACACTGTCGAGGGTTGCTACCTCGGGCTGAACCTCGCGGGCACGGTGGACACCGGAAACACACTCAACGGGATTCTCCTCACCAACGCGGCGAACAACACCGTCGGCGGTCCGGGCGCGACCAATCGTAATTACATTTCCGGCAACAACGCCAGCGGTATCAATGTCGGCGGCGCCACCGCCGTCAGCAATTCCATCCTCGGCAACGTCATCGGCCTGAACGTGACCAACGGTGCCGTGGCCAATTCCACCGACGGCATCCGTGTCAACGCGCCGTTCACCAGCATCGGCGGCAGCGTCAGCGGGGCGCGCAACGTCATCTCGGGCAACACCAGCGACGGAATCGAAGTCGGCGCGCTCGGCACGAACTGCGTTGTCAAAGGCAACTACATCGGCACCGACACCGGCGGCACGCTCGACAAGGGAAACACGGCGGATGGCATCTTTGTGAACACCGCGGCGGGCGCGATCATCGGCGGCACGGCAGCGGGCGAGGGCAATTTGATCTCCGGCAACAACAGTTCCGGCATCGAACTCTCCGGCACGCAGTCCACGAACAGTATTGTCCTCGGCAACATCATCGGCGCGGACGCGTCGCTCGCCCTCGCCGTGGCCAACAGCTTGAACGGAATTCTCATCACGTCCAACTCGCGCAGCAACGTCATCGGCGGGGTGACGGCGGGCGCGGCCAACACGATCTGGTTCAATGGCGCCGACGGCGTCAGCATCGCTTCCGGCACCAACAATCCAGTGCGGGGCAATTCCATTTACGCCAACGGCACGATCACGGCGGAATTGGGTATTGACCTCGGCACGAGCGGCGTGACCGCCAACGACAGCGGCGATCCCGACACCGGCGCGAATCAGTTGCAAAACTTCCCCGTGCTCACCGCCGTCTCGAACACCGCCACCGACGTGACCATCGTCGGCAGCCTCAACAGCAAACCTTCGACAACCTACACCGTGGATTTTTATTCCAGCCTGACGAACGACACCGCCGGCAGCGGCGAAGGCCAGACGTGGATTGGCGCGACGAACCTCACCACGGCGGCGGACAGCAACGTCTCCTTCACCATCGGCTTCACCGCGACGCTGAACGGCCGCTACGTCACCGCGACGGCCACCGATCCGTTCGGCAACACCTCGGAGTTTTCATTGGCGGTCGCGTCCGTCAGTTCCGCCGCCGGGCAGACGTTCACTGTCATCAACACCAATGACTCCGGTGCCGGCTCGTTGCGCGCCGCGATCAACAGCGCCAACGCCGCCGCCACCACCGGCGACCGCATCGAGTTCAACATTACCGGCGCGGGCGTTCAGATCATCAGCCCCGCGTCCGCGCTGCCCGAGATCACCGACCCCGTGACGATTGACGGCTACACGCAGCCGGGCAGCGCGACCAATTCCTCCGCCAACGCCTTCAACGGCACACTCCTCATCCGGCTCTCCGGCGTAAGCGCGGGCACCGGCGCGAACGGCCTGACGATTCTTGCCGGCAACACCACCGTGCGCGGGCTGCTCATCACCGGCTTCCCGGGCACGGCGGGCGACGGCATTGAAATTTCCGGCCCGGGCAACAACGTCATCGAAGGCAACATCATCGGCCTCGACTCCGCCGCCGCGGACCAGGGCAGCAGCGGGAACGGCGTTCTGATTTCCGTTTCGAGCAGCAACCTCATCGGCGGCACGGCGGTCAGCGCCCGCAACGTCATCTCCGGCAACGCCAGCGACGGCATCGAGATCAACGGCCCGGTCGCGCGCGGCAATCAAATTTACGGCAACCTGATCGGCACGGATTTCACCGGCACATCCAACCGCAACAACACCGCCAACGGAGTTTTCGTCTCGGACGGCGCGGCCAACCTCATCGGCGGCGCGGCCACCGGCCAGGGCAATTTGATCTCCGCCAACCAGAGCGACGGCGTCGAGCTGAACGGCACGAGCGCGACGAATAATTTTGTCCGCGGCAATCGCATCGGCGTGGACGTGACCGGCGTGCTGGATCTCGGCAACGGCGCGAACGGCATTCTCATCACGTCCAGTTCGCGCAGCAACATCATCGGCGGCGTCAACGCCGGTGAGGGCAACGTGATCGCGTTCAACACCGACGGCATCGGCATCGCCGCCGCGACGAGCAACACGAACAATTTGATCCGCGGCAATTCCATCCACTCGAACAGCGACCTCGGCATTGACCTCGGCGCGTCCGGCATCACCGCCAACGACGCGGGCGATCCTGACCTCGGCGCGAACCAGCAGCAGAATTTCCCCGTGCTCACCGGCGCCACGAATTCCGCCACCGAGATCACCTTCGCCGGCACGCTCAACAGCGCGCCGTCCACGACCTTCACGCTCGACTTCTACTCGAACGTCGCCGGCGACGAGGGCCAGACGTGGCTCGGCGGCACGAACCTGACCACGGGCGCGGACAGCAACCTGACGTTCCTCGTTTCCCTGCCGCTCGTGAACATGCAAGGGCGTTACGTGACCGCCACGGCGACCGATCCGTTCGGCAACAGTTCGGAATTTTCCGCGCGCCTCTTCGCCGCCAGCACCGCGCCGGGACAAATCTTCACCGTCATCAACACCAACGACTCCGGCGCCGGTTCGCTGCGGCAGGCGATCACCGACGCCAACGCCGCCATCACCGCCGGCGACACCATCGCGTTCAACATTCCCGGCGTCGGCGTGCAAACGATCCGCCACGTCACCGCGTTGCCGCAGTTGATTGATCCGGCGACGATTGACGGCTACACGCAACCGGCCAGCGCGACGAACACTTCGGCGACGGCGTTCACGGGCACGGTGTTGATCCGCCTCGATGGTTCCCTCGCGCCGAGCGGCACGGCGGGTTTGGACTTCACCGTGGGCAACAACACGCTGCGCGGTTTGTGCATCGTGAATTTTATCGGCTCCGGCGCGGATGCGGTGCGGTTGGCTGGCGCGGGCAACGTCGTCGAGGGCAGTCTCATCGGCATTGACACCACGGGCGTTTCGGCGGGCAGCCCGTCGGACGGCATCCAGATGACCAGCGTCACCGGCAACCGCATTGGCGGCGACACATCCGGCGCGCGCAACGTGATTTCCGGCAACGGCGCGGGCGTCAATTTCGCCGGCAGCGGCAACAACGCGAACCAGATTCTCGGCAACCTCATCGGCACGGACCTCGCCGGCACTTTGGATCGCGGCAATACCGCCAGCGGCATCATCATCGGCTTCGGCGTGTCGAACGTCATCGGCGGCGCGACGGCGTCGGCGCGGAATGTGATTTCCGGCAACAACCAGCACGGCCTCAACTCCGCCAACACCGGCTGGCTGCAAATCCAAAACAATTACTTCGGCACCACGGTTACCGGCACCGGCGCGCTGGGCAACGGCATTGACGGGATCATCCTCCAGACTGCGAGCAGCAACGCGATCGTTTCGGGCAACGTGATTGGTGGCAACACCGGCGACGGCATCGAACTCAACGGCGTGCTTTCCAAGAACAACACCGTCACCGGCAATTTCATCGGCACGGACGCCACCGGCACCGTCACGAACGGCAACGGCGGCCACGGCGTCAACCTCGCCAACGCCGTCTCGGGCGCGATCGTCGGCGTCGAGGGCGGCGCGAACACCATCGCCTTCAACACTGCCGACGGTGTCAGCGTCGCCTCCGGCTGCACGAACAATTCCATCCGCGCCAACGCGATTTTTCTCAACGGCGAGCTCTGCATTGACCTCGGCACGTCCGGCATTACGCCCAATGACGCGGGCGACGCCGACACCGGCGCGAACCAGCAGCAGAATTTTCCGGTGTTGAGCGCCGTGACCAATTCGCTCACCGGCACGGACGTGGCCGGCTCGCTCAACAGCTAGGCCAGCACGGTTTACACTTTGGATTTCTACGCGAACACCGTGCCCGAGGCTTCCGGCGTCGGTGAAGGCCGCAGTCACATCGGCTCCGCCAGCGTTGCGACGGACGGCACCGGCACGACGAACTTCATTCTCACGCTGGCCACCGTCGCGTTGCCGGGCCACTACATTACGGCTACGGCGACCGATCCCTCTGGCAACACATCCGAGTTCGGCACGAACGTCTATGCCGTCAGCACCGTACCCGGGTTGACGCTCGTCGTCACCAACACCGCCGACGGCGGCGCGGGTTCGTTGCGCGAGGCCATCGCGATTGCGAACACGAACATCAATCTCGGCGACACGATCACCTTCGCCATTCCCGGCGCCGGGCCGCACACGATCGCGCCGGCTTCCGCGCTGCCCACGATCACCGACCCGGTGACGATTGATGGCTTCACCCAATCCGGCGCGAGCGCGAACACGCTGACGAACGGCAACAACATGGTGTTGAAAGTCCGGCTCGATGGCGCGAGCGCGGGCACAGGCGTGGACGGGCTGCGGTTGGCGGCCGTTGGTTGCACCGTGCGCGGCCTGGCGATCACCCGGTTCGGCGGCGACGGCGTTGACGTGGTGTCGGGCGTGGGCAACCGCATTGACGGGTGCTATCTCGGCCTGGCCACGGACGGCGCGACCATCGCGGGCAATGGCACGAGTGGCGCGAACATCAATTTCCCCGCGCCGTTCACCACCATCGGCGGGAGCACGCCCGGAGCGCGGTGCGTCATTTCTGGGAATCTTCGCGGCCTCACCCTCAGCACTTCGCGCTCGAACAACATCCTCGGTTGCTGGATCGGCACCGACGGC
Source organism: Pedosphaera sp. (assembly GCA_009695195.1). Classification (GTDB taxonomy): domain Bacteria; phylum Verrucomicrobiota; class Verrucomicrobiia; order Limisphaerales; family JADLHS01; genus CAIKLQ01. The sequence continues at coordinate 27,009 of SIBJ01000045.1, read as the reverse complement.
ACCGGCACGCTCGCCTGCGGCAACACGAACAGCGGCGTGCTGCTCTCCGGCTCCGGCGCGCAGTTCAACACCATCGGCGGCAGCACGGCGGGCGCCCGCAATGTCATCTCCGCCAACGGCGTCGGCTTCACTTCCGAGGGCAACGGCATCAGCATCTCCGGCGGCCTGACCAATTCGGTCCTCGGCAATTACATCGGTACGACCGTCAACGGCAACGCCGCACTGGGAAATCAGGACGACGGCATTGACCTTCGCTTCGCCGCGAACGGGAACCTCATCGGCGGCAGCGCCGCCGGCGAAGGCAATGTGATTTCGGGCAACACCTACGGCATCAATTTTGAAAGCATTTCGCCGAACCAGACCGGCAACGTCGTCCAGGGAAATTTCATCGGCACGGAGGCGACCGGCCTGACGGCGATTGCGAACACGGCGGACGGAATCTCGTTCAGCTTCGGCACGTCCAACCAGATCGGCGGCACGGTGTCCGGCGCGCGCAACATCATTTCCGGCAACGGCGGCAACGGGCTGAACATCAATTGCTGCGCCGCCATCAGCAACGTCTTCGAGGGAAACTATGTTGGCGTGAACGCCGCCGGCCAGCCGCTCGGCAATGCCGGGGAAGGATTCTTCGTCGGCAGCGGCGGCACGCGCATCGGCGGCACGGCGGCGGGCGCGGGCAATGTCATCGCAAACAACGGCGGTGCTGGCATCATTCATTTTATCAGCACTGCCTTCAATGTCGGCATTCTCGGCAACAACATCTACTCGAACAACGGCCTCGGGATTGATCTCGGCCTGGACTTCGCGCCGACGCCGAATGACGCCGGCGACACCGACGCGGGCGCGAACGGGCTGCAAAATTTCCCGGCGATCACGCGCGCAGTGACGGACACGAATTCCACCACCGTCAGCGGATCGCTCAACTCCCGAAGCAATCAGACTTACCGGCTGGAGTTTTTCGACAACGCCGCGCGCGATGTCACCGGCTTTGGCGAGGGGCAGATTTTCGTCGGTTTCACGAACGTCACCACCGACGCGAGCGGCAACGCGCCGTTCACGTTCACCTTCGCGCCGGGAGTTGCCGGATTCCGTTACGTTACGGCCACGGCCACTGATTCCACCAACGACACGAGCGAGTTCTCCGCCGCCGCGCGCGTGTTGCCGTTTAACACGATTGACCTCGGTGTGACGATGACCGATTCCGCCGATCCCGCGTCCATCGCCGCCGGGTTCACCTACAACATCACCGTCACGAACGCCGGCCCGACGAACGCCACGAGTGTCGTGCTCACCGATCCCCTGCCCGCCGGCTTGACGCTCGTCTCCGCCACGCCGTCGCAAGGCACTTGCACGAACAGCGCCGGCACGTTGATTTGTTCGCTCGGCAATATCAACGACGCGGCCAGCGCCAGCGTCGCGGTCGTCGTCGCGCCCACCGTGCCCGGCGTGGTCAGCAATTATGTGGCGATCACCGCCGCCGAGACGGACAATGATGCTTCCAACAACTCGGCTTTCGCGCTCACCACCGTCGGCATCGCGGACGCGGGCGTGACGCTCGGCGATTCACCCGATCCTATCACCGCCGGGCAGTTGCTCACTTACACCGTCACCGTCACCAACGGGGGTCCGGACACCGCGACGTCGGTCAGCGCCGTTCTCAATGTTCCGTCGGAGGTTCAGATCGTTTCCTTCACCCCATCGCAAGGTTCGGCGAGCCGGAATGGTTCGGATGTCACCGCGGCCTTCGGGAGCATCACCTCCGGCGGCAGCGCCACGCTCACGGTCACGGGCGTTCCCACCACCACGAACGCCGCCAATGCGTTCGTCTCGATCACGCACGGCGAGAGCGATCCGGTTTCCGGCAACGATTCCGCGGCCGCCTCCACCACGGTGAATCCAGGGCCGGGTGTGTTTCAGTTAAACGATTCCTGGTACTCCGTCGGCGAAGCCGGCGGCTCGGCGAGCATCACCGTCTTGCGCGGCGGTGGCAGCCTCGGCACGGTGACGGTGGATTTTGCCACGTCGAATCTTTTTGCGCTCGCGGGTTCGGATTACACCGCGACCGCGTTGACGTTGACCTTCACCAACGGCGAAACCAGCCAGAACATTTCCGTCCCGATCCTCAACGACGCCGTCGCGGAGTGCAACGAGGACCTCACGCTGCGGCTGTTCAACGCCACCGGCGGCGCCATCGCCATCGGCCAGACCAACGCCACGCTGGAGATTTTTGAAAATGACCTCACCGCCAGCGGCACCGTGTCGGCGGCAAGCGTCAACACCAACGCCCCGCCGGCCACCGCGAACGATTACACCTGGGACTTCCATCTCAGCCCCGACGGACGCTGGCTCGGCTTCGTGAGTTATGGCACGGACCTCGCGCCCAACGACACTAACGGCGACGAAGATATTTTCCTCCGCGATCTGCTCAACGGCACGAATGTGCTCGTCAGTATGAATCGCTCCAACACCGCCAGCGGGAACAATTATTCCGAACTCCCGCGCGTGAGCGCCGATGGCCGCTACGTCGCGTTCTTGAGCCGCGCCTCCGATCTCGTGACCGGCGACACCAATTTCGATTCCGACATTTTCCTCCGCGATCTGCTCACCGCCAGCAACCGCCTCGTCAGCGTCAATGCCACCGGCGTCGGCCCGGGCAACGACGGCGCGTACGACGAGGAGATGACACCGGACGGACGCTTCATTGTTTTCGAGAGTTACTCCAGCAACCTGGTCACGAACGACTCGAACGGATTCACCGACGACATCTTCATCCGGGACATGAACGCCGCCGTGCCCGAGCTCATCAGCGTCAACGCCGCCGGCACCGGCAGCGGCAACAATGGCTCGTACGATCCGAACGTCAGCGCCGATGGCCGCTACGTGACGTTCGAGAGCGACGCCTCGGACCTCGTCGCCGGCGACACCAACAACACGACGGATGTATTCGTCCGCGACCGGCTTGGCGCGAGCAACATTCTGGTGAGCGTGAACCTCGCCGGCACCGGCCCCGGCAACGGCGCTTCCTTCGATCCTTACCTATCGGCGGACGGCCGTTACGTCGTGTTCGAGAGCCTGGCCAGCGACCTCGTCGCCGGTGACAACAACAATGCGACGGATGTTTTCGTGCGCGACCTGCTCACGCACACGACGAGGCTCGCCAGCGTGAACCTCGCCGGCACCGGCAGCGGCAACGATTATTCCTACTTCGGTAGCATGTCGCCGGATGGCCGTTATGTCGCGTTCGAGAGCGGTTCCACCAACCTCGTCGCCAACGATTCCAACGGCATTTTCTACGACGCCTTCGTGCGCGACATGTTCTCCAATGTGACCGCGCTCGTCAGCGTCACCTGCGCCGGCACGGGCAGCGGCAACGACTATTCCTACCTCCCCCAGGTCAGCGCCGATGGCCGATACGTCGCCTTCGAGAGCTACGCCACCGACCTCGCCCCTGGCGACTACACGCTTTATCAGGAAAATATTTTCCGCCGTGATCTGGTGATGGGCGCAACCGTCCTCGTCACGCAAAACACCTCGCTGACTGGCGCGGGCAACGACGACTCCTACTTTTGCCAGATCAGCACCAACGGCGGGGTCGTCGCCTTCGTGAGCGACGCGGGCAACCTCGTCAACAACGACACCAACGTGAACACCGACGTGTTTTACTGGTCGCCGTCCACCAATGCGCCGCCGGTCACGCCTCCAACACTGTCGGTTTCGCTGACCAACGCCGACGTGCTCGTGAGCTGGCCGAGTTCCACACCGGGCAGTTTCTACCTCCAATCCACTGCCGACCTCACGCCGGTCATCGTGTGGACGACCGTGACCAACGGCGTGACGGACAACGGCACGATCAAATTCGTCATCATCACGCCGCTGCCCGGCGATCCCATGCGCTTCTATCGGTTGCGGAATTGAACGGAGCGCCGGTCACCGACTCGGTGCGTTGACGCCGGCAAAGAGTTCCCGCACGCTGCGCCGCGACTATGTTGATCGCGTTCAACAAACCTTACGGTGTGCTCTCGCAATTCACGGGCGACGGCTCGCCGAATCGGCCGCTCGCGGAATTTGGTTTTCCGAAAAATGTTTACCCGATCGGCCGGCTCGACGCGGACTCGGAAGGTATGCTGTTGTTGAGCGACGAACCGGAACTCAACGAGCGCCTGCTCCATCCGCGCCACGCGCACGAACGCGAGTACTGGGCGCAGGTGGAGCGCATTCCCACGACCGGCGTGTTGCAGAAACTTTCTCGCGGCGTGACGATTCAAGGCCACAAAACTTTGCCGTCTCGCGCGTGGCTGCTCGATCCGCAGCCGGAAATTCCACCTCGAATCCCGCCCATCCGCTTCCGCAAGCGCGTGCCCGATTGCTGGATTGGTTTGGAACTCATCGAAGGCAAGAACCGCCAGGTCCGCCGCATGACCGCGGCCATCGGCCACCCGACGCTGCGATTGTTGCGCGTCCGCATCGGTGATTTCCGGGTGGACGGCTTGGCGCCGGGTTGCTGGATGATTTTAGATCCAGCCGCGCGGAGTCAGGTTTTGGGCGCGTAATGACCGACGTGCGGTGGACGCGCCCCAACTGCCGCCTTGTAAATCCGGGCCGGATGTGACTACGATTCGTCACCGTGCGCGTAACCAACCATTCGTGCCTTCTCAGTTGGATGTTCGTTTTTGCCTGCCTGGTTGCTTCGCACCTGCCGCCCGCCCTTCTTGCGGCTCCGCCGCCCAACGACACGTGCGCCGGCGCCGAAGTCATTCTGGGAGCGGGGCCGTTTCCTTATCTCAGTTCAGTGGTGGATGTGTTGAACGCCACCACCAACAACGACCCCGCCCCGCCTTCCTGCGCCGTCGTCGGTGTGTTGCGCGGGGTTTGGTATCGTTTCACTCCCAACGCCACAAAGCTTTACACGCTGGCTTGCAGCGGCGACACCGCCACGACCGTTCAAGATACCGTCATGGCGATCTACACCTCGACGGGCGGTTGCGCGGGGCCGTTCGTCGAACTTGATTGCAACGACGATTCCGGCGACCTGCAATCCGCCATCTCCCGCACGCTCACCTCCAACGTCACCTACTACATCGTCATCTGGATGACTTCCGTTTCCCCGACGCTGCCGGGAAAAACTTCCGTGCAATTGCGCATCAGCCAGCCCGTCCTGCCCGCCAACGACACTTGCGCCGGCGCGGAAATCATTTCCGCCAGTGGCCCGTTTCCATACCTCACGTCCGTCACGGACAACACGTTGGCCACCACCACGGGCGATCCCACGCCGACGTGTTGGGCGGAACACGTCCGCAGCGTCTGGTATCGCTACACGCCGGAGGCAACGGCGCCGCACGAGTTTTCGCTCTGCACGAACACCGCCACGACCGTGTATGAAACTTTGCTCGCCGTTTACACTTCCGCCGGCGGTTGCGCCGGGCCGTTCACGCAGGTGGCTTGCAGCCAAAGCAATCTTTGCGGCAACCTTCCGCGCTCGACGCTCAACCTCACGCTCACGAACGGCGTCACGTATTACCTCGTGGCGTGGGAAGGCGTGAATGACGATTACATCCCCGGCGAAACTTCGCTGCAACTTCGTGTCAACCGGTACTTGTCGCCCACCGCCACCACCGCCGCCGCGTCGAGCCTCACCACCACGAGCGCCGTCCTGAACGCGTCGGTCAACCCGAACAACCTCCCGACGACGGCGTGGTTCGATTGGGGGCCAACCACCAGCTACGGCAACAGCACCGCTCCGCAAAATCTCGGCAGCGGCGGCGGCGGATTGAGTTTCAGCGCGGGCCTCAACGGATTGCCGTTTGCCGCCCCGCATCATTTCCGCATCCACGCCACGAACAGCCTCGGCGTTACGCTCGGCGCAGACCAATCTTTCACGACGTTGGCGCCGACGCCCTCGGCCACCACGCGGCCCGCCACGAACGTGACCAGCGTCAGCGCGACGTTGAATGCGCTCGTGAACCCGAACGGCTTTAGCGCCAGCGCATTTTTTCAATACGGCCTCACCACCAATTACGGGAGCACCACCGGGGCAACGAATCTCGGCGCGGGGACGAATGGCGTTCCCATCACCGCGGCCGTTTCGGGTTTGCAACCGGCCCTGACGTACCATTTCCGCGTCGTCGCGACAAACGTGTCCGCCAGCGCCACGGGGCTCGATCAATCCTTTGCGTGGTCAACCTCGCCACCGCTTTTCACGTCGTTCGCGCCGGCGGGACCGGGCTTCAATCTTCAGTTCACCGCGCAGTCTGCCCAGGTTTACCTCGTTCAAGCGGCGGAGGATTTGACCAACTGGATCACCCTCGGCCCAGCCAGCGACAACGGCGGCGGCAACTTCAGTTTCCAAGACCCCAACACTGTCAGCTTTCCATATCGCTTCTACCGCGTGCTGGGGCCTTGATCAATGAAGCCTCCGATGAATTTCAAAGCGCTGCCAAAAATTGATCTGCACCTGCATCTCGACGGCGCGATCCGCGTTGCGACGATGGCGGAACTCGGCGACGAACTCGGCATCAAGCTCCCGTCCTCCGACCCGAAGGTGCTGGCGAAGTTCGTGCAAGTGGACCGCGATTGCCGCAGCCTCGGCGATTTCCTGAAACGCTTCGACGTGTTCTATCCGCTCCTGCCGTTTGCGAGAACGCAGGAACGGATCGCCTACGAATTGTGCGAGGACTGCCAGCGCGACAACGTGATTTACTTCGAGGCCCGCTTTGCCCCGGCGTTGGCCGCGAACGTGAAGTTCACGATGGAAGACGCCGTCGTCGCCGCGCTCGAAGGATTCCGCCGCGGGCAACGAGACTTCGGCATCCGCTGCGGACTGATTCTTTGCTGCTATCGCTCCATTTCGGTCCAGGAAAATGTCGAGACAGTGAAGCTGGCGCACAGGTATCGCGACCGTGGCGTCATCGGCATTGATCTGGCCGGGGACGAAAATCAATTCGCCGCCGCGCCGCACGCGGAAGCGTTCGCCCTCGCGCGCAAGCTGGAAATTCCCATCACGATCCACGCCGGCGAAGGCGGCCACCCCGAGCACATCCACGAAGCCGTCTTCACGCACGGGGCCACGCGCATCGGCCACGGCGTGAGTTTGCAGCGCGATCCCGAACTGCTCAAAGCCGTGCGCGACCGCGGCACCGTTTTCGAGATTTGCCTGACGAGCAATCTCCAAACCTGCACCGTGCCCTCGCTCGCGGCGCATCCGTTCAAGAAATTCCTCGACGAAAAAGTCCGCGTGACCCTGAACACCGACGACCCCGCGATCAGCAACATCACGCTTAGCGATGAATTCGCACTGGCCGCTCGCGAATACCAACTCAAGCCCGCCGAAGTCCGCGAGCTTTTGCTCAACGCCGCACAAGCCGCATTCGGGGAAAAATCATTGCGCGATGACCTCGCGGCGAAAATTCATTTCCCCGCAGGCGACCCGACCGGTGATTGATGGCCGTTGCCTTCGTCCAGATACCGCACGCCGTTGACGTCGGAAAAGTTGAGATACTGCTGCCAGGTGAAATTCTCCGCGCGCCACGAAATATTCAGATGCCTTTTTTGGGATGTCAGCGGTAACGCTGGAACCGGCAGCATCGTCTCGCGCAATACCCGGCCGGACATTTTCGTTTTTGGCTTCAGGCCGAACACCCACAAGATCGTCGGCGCAATGTCCACGTTGCCGCTGGGCAGTTGGCTCAGGTAGCCGCGGCGAAAATCCGGGCCGGCGGCGATGCAGACGTTGTGCAAGTCGAAAGGGCTGGAAGTGCCATGCGCCCCGCGACCTGGCCCGTACTCGGCCGAATCGGAGTAGATCGAACCAGCGGTGCCGTTCGTGCTTTTATCCGCCGACCACCGCAGTGCCAGCAAAATGTCCGGCGCCGCCGCCGAATGCATTTTCACTTCGCGCAACGCAAATGCGCCGGCCACCGGTTTCTTCGTGAACACCACCCCGCAAAACGGCTGCGCTTGCAGCGCGTGAACAATCTGCTCAACGCGACTTTGCTTCGCGCCCGCGACGTAAAACAAAACCACGCCGCCGTTCCCCACGACGAGCACATCGCCGGCGGGCAGGCCGGCGGTGGGAACTTCTGCGTGCGTGCGAAACCCCTGTTTGTCCAACGCCGTGGCCACATTGGCGACATCCGACACGGTCGAGACCGCGTGATCCGAAACCACGATCACGTCGGTCGTCTCGCGCAAGCCGCGTTTTTCGAGGGCCGCCAGCACGCGCGCCAGGTTGTCGTCCGAACTGCGGATCGCCGCAAGCGACACGGGCGATCCCGGCCCGGTTTGATGTTGCGCGTAATCCGGCTCGCCCAGCCACAACACCGACAGCGCGGGGACTTCGCTTTCCCACAGCGGGCCGATCAACGCGCTGGTCGTCCACCGGTCGCGGTTCGTTTTGGTCAGTTCCGTCCGCGGAAATTCGCCGAGCGCCACGGTGATTTTTCCCTTCAGACTTTCGGGCAGAATCTTGCCCTCAAACAAATTCACGCCCAACGAAGTTTCCGTTCGCGTCGCGCGATCAAATAACAACGCCACGGGTTTGGTGCCCGCGATGACTGTGCGGCGGCCCCCGCCCTGCAAAATCTCCGCCACCGTCGGCACGGCGAGATACCTCCCGCCCGTCAATTCGTCACCCTTGCGAACGGTCGCCAGCGCCTCCGTGTTGACGCTCCGAGCCGCATTGATGCGGGGACGAAATTCATGGTTGCCGACGACACCGCTTACTTCCGGATAAACTCCGGTGGCGAGCGCCACGCCGTTGACCTCAGTCGAAGCGACAAACACCGGGTGATGATTATTGAAGGTCACGCCTTCGCGCGCGAGCTTGAAGAGCGTCGGCGTCGTGGCTTCGGACACAAAATCCGGCCGCATTCCGTCCCACACGATCACGACCACGCGCGTTGCTTTCCCGGCGGCCAGCGAATTTCCGGCGACCAAACTAACCAACACTACCGTTAGCCACGCTCGAAGGTTTCGCATCGGCAAGGGTCACTTTCTCTCGTCCGCCTGCACTTCGGCTTTGGCGGCGGCGAGATCCCGCTGGAAGGCGGCGCTTTTGGTCAGTTCACGCGCGATGGCCTGACCGAGCACCCGGCCCGCGTAAACGTCCGTTGGAAAATGTTTGCCGAGCAACACGCGATCCCAACCGATATCGCGGCCGATCTGCAAAATGCCTTCGCGCTTTTCGGGAAACAATTCCGCCAGCACCAGCGCCTGCACCGTGCCGCGGGCCGAGTGGCCGCTCGGGTAGCTGGCGTTCTTTTCCGCTTTGCCGGACATCAACGCCGGGTCCACCTCATACGGGCGCGGGCGGTGCCAATGTTCCTTCGCCGCGTTGATCGCCCCCGTGCTGTTGGTATTTACGCCCTCCAGGAGCCGGTCGGTCTTGGGAAATTTCCCCGGCTGAAAAAAATCGCCGATGGCGGGAGTGAAATTGTAGATGGAAAGATCGGCGCGCTTCTCCGCCTGCTTCAATTCTTCCGGCGCGCGGGCCTGGAACACCGCGCGCACCGACGCGAGGTCGGCCGCCTGCTCCGCCGAGTCCGGCAACGGCGGCGCCGCCAAAAGCGCGATGCCGTCGGGCTGGTGCGGCGCCAGATAGTTCTCGCCCGCCAGCAGCGGCGCGGCGAGCAACCACACCAGCAGCCAGCTTGCAAACAACGCCCGCAGACGGCCTGGCCCAAAAGAAATTCTCAGCACTTGTTTCATCACAGCCCCGGCAGCGTCGCCGGAAAATAATATTGCATGATCCATTTGCCGGCGAAAACCCAGATCGCCGCCGCCATCGCGATGTACGGCCCGTACGGCAGCCTCGACGACAACTCGCGCTTGCCGAACGCCACGAGCGTGATGCCGACCGCCGCGCCGATCATCGAGCTGACCATCAGCGAGAAAATCGTCGCCTGCCAGCCGAGGAACGCGCCGATGGCCGCCATGAATTTCACGTCGCCCAGGCCCATCGCCTCGCGCGGCAGGATAAGCTCGGATGTGACCACTTCCATGTGCTGGCATGTTTCGGAGTCGAACCGCTCGTCGCCGATCTCGAGTTCGCGCGCGAGCAACGCCAGCCGCACACGCACCTCGCGATAGCCGCGATCAATCAACTCCACCGTGTGCGCCCGGATCACGATCGCGTCGGAGCGGCGATAAAATAATTCTTCGTACGGAATCTCGCGGTCGGGCAGGTGCAAAGCGGTTTCGGTGAAAACGATCTTCGTGTTCGGCGGCAAAGCGAAACGCTGTTTGCCAAAAAAGAATTTTCCAGCGCGCAGAATCAGATAGATCAACCCGCCGCCCGCCGCCAGGCCGATGATGCTTTGCATCATGCCGCCCGTGATCATCGTTTCGCCGTGCAGCGACGGCAGCAGCGTCGAGATCAACACGCCCGCCGCCATGCCGCCAAGGGTGATCTCATCGGGAATGATGTAATGCTCGAAGTCAATGAACGTGGCCGTGATGAGAGCGGCGAGAAACATCGAAAACGCCAACGCCAGCAGCGCGGACTCGTCGCCATAGCGTAACCAGCAGCCGAGAAACGTCACGCCCGTCAGTAACTCGACGAAAAAATAGCGCGGCGAAATCGGCGCGCGACAATTCTTGCATTTGCCGCCGAGCCAAAGCCACGTCACCAACGGCACGTTGAGATAAAACGGGATCGCGTATTTGCAATGCGGGCAATGCGACGGCGGGTTCACCACGCTCATCCCTAGCGGCATCCGGTAGATGCAGACGTTCAGAAAACTCCCGACGATGCAGCCGAACCAGAACATCACCACGCCCCAGAACCAGAACGGCACGCGCGCCCAGGCGGTCGAATCGAAGATGGCGTCGAACATGGGACTTTAATCGGCCATCGGCACGCCATTGCCGCAAGCCGGTGAGAAAGTGAGCCGGTGGGAAAGTGAGAGGGACGGAGGCGAGGTTATCCCACTTTCCCGCCCGCCCACTTTCCCACTTTCGACACCTTTGGCTGATTGCGTTTCAGTCGCCATAGACATTTTTGGTGAGCGCCGCGCGCATGATTTCCACGGGCGCGGGCTGGCCGGTCCAGATTTCCAGCGCCTTCGCGCCCTGATACAGCAACATCCCGAGGCCGTTTGCCACCCGGCTACCGCCCGCCTTCGCCGCGACGAGGAACTTCGTTTCCGCCGGACGATAAATCATGTCATAGACCGCGCGCGACTGGCGCAGCGAAAATTGTTTTTCATCGTGCGGCATCGGATCGTCCGGGCGCAGACCGACCGACGTCGCGTTGATCGTCAAATCCACTTCGCCGCGCGGATAACCGAGCGACACGCGCACCATGCCGTGACGTTGGCGAATTTCCGCCGCCAGGCTCGCCGCCTTCGCGTGTGTGCGATTGACGAGGAACAATTCCCCCACGCTCTCCGCCGCCATCTTGAGTGCTGTCACGCGACCCGCCCCGCCCGCGCCGAGGACCAGCACCCGCGTCCCGCGCAACTCCGCGCCCAAATCCTCGCGCAGCGACCGCACGATCGCTTCGGCGTCGGTGTTGAAACCTTGCGCGCGGACTTTCTCCGGCGCGACGTCCGCGAACTGCGGCAGCGGCAGCCACGCGCCGGTTTTGTCGCGTCCCTCGAAGCGCACCGTATTCACCGCGCCCCACAACCTCCCGGATTCATCCAGCGCGTCCACCATGTCCACGGCGAGCAGCTTGTGCGGCACAGTGAGATTAACCCCGACGAAGCCCATGCGTTTCGCGCCCGCGAGCGCCTCGCGCAATTCCTCGGGCCGCACCTCGAAGGCGAGGTAACGCCAGTTCAGTCCGAGCGCGATGAGGCCCGCGTTCTGCATGGCGGGCGACGCGGAATGTTTGATGGGATGCCCGAACACCGCGCAATAGCGCGTGCTCGCATCAATGGCCTGGGCAAACGGTTCGGACACGCGCGGAGTATCGGCAAGCGCGAGGGAAGTTCAAAGTGCAAAAGTCGCGGCGCGATGCGAGGCCTGCGTTCGCGCGTCAATATTTCCGCGACGGTGGGCCGGGTTCGGCGCGCGGAGTCGCCGGAGCCGCCGGGCGGGCGACGGGCGCGGAGGTGACCGGGGAGACGCCGATCTTGGTGAGCTGGCCGGTGCGGGTGTCGAGTTGATTGCCCGCCGAGACGGCGCGGCCATTGGTGCCGTCGGGATGCGAGACGGCCACAGCGCCGTGCAGCACTTGCACCACGCCGTCGGCCTGAACGACGAAAGTGGCGGCGCGTCCGCGCGCGATGCCGGTGGCGAAACGGACTTCATAAACCGGGCTATCCACGGTGGCGGTGCTGGCGCACATCACGCGGCCCATGCGGACGTTGAGGCGGATTTCGCCCTCGCCCTTCGCGTAACCGGTGGCTTCCACCAACAGATCTTCGATCTGCACCACGGAATCTTCGGCAAGAAGGATGCGGTTGCGGAGGGGAATATCTACCTCGGCGATGTCGGCGGTGGCGGGCGCGATGGCGCGGGATTCGCCGGCGACGATCTCCACGGTGGAGCGCACGGCGGTCTGCAAGAGCGTGCCGGCGGTGAGCGCGGTGCCGGCGCGGAGCGGTCGCCAGGTGGCGTTGTCGCTGGTGAAACGCGCGCCGCCGGTAACCTTGGTGGCAGTGGCAGGCGCGCCGCTGGCGGCGACGGCGGTTTCACTCTTCGGCGTGCTCTGACAGCCGGCGACGAGCAGCAACGGCAGCGCGAGAGTGGCGGTGAGTTTGGTCCAGTGAAATGTTTGGGTGATGTTCATGGTGATGTTGCGCCGCCAATCAAACCTGCTTTGCGCCCGCGGCTCAAGATATTTCCTGCAATGGAAAACGGCGCGCGTCTCGGAACGATGCGATAGGAGTGCGCCCGGGACGGGCGCACTCCGGCGATTCCCCGGACGTTCACACGTCGTAATACAAAAAGAATTCGTAGGGATGCGGACGGATGCGCATCGCGTCGTGTTCCTTGCGCTTGTGACTGATCCACATGTCGAGGAAGTCGGCGGTGAAGACGTCGCCCTTGAGCAGGAACGCGTGATCCTTCTCCAGATGATTCAGCGCCTCTTCGAGACTGCCGGGCATCTGCGGAATCTTCGCGTGCTCTTCCGGCGGCAACTCGTAGAGGTTTTTGTCCATCGGTTCGCCGGGGTCAATCTTGTTCAACACGCCGTCGAGTCCGGCCATGAGCAACGCGGTGTAACAGAGATACGGATTCGCGGACGGATCGGGCGGGCGATATTCGATGCGCTTGGCCTTCGGGCTTTCGCTGAAGGTCGGGATGCGGATGGCGGCGGAGCGATTGCGCGCGGAATAGGCGAGGTTCACCGGCGCTTCGTAACCGGGCACGAGCCGCTTGTAGCTGTTCGTGGTCGGATTGCAGATCGCGGCGAGAGCTTTCGCGTGTTTCAGAATTCCGCCGATGTAATAAAGCGCCATCTTCGAGAGGCCGGCGTATTCCTTGCCGGCGAAGATGGGTTTGCCCTTGTTCCAAAGCGATTGATGCGTGTGCATTCCCGAACCGTTGTCGCCGAACAACGGCTTGGGCATGAAGGTGACGGTCTTGCCGTGTTTCTTGGCGACGTTCTTGATGATGTATTTGTAAAGCATCATCGTGTCGGCGGTCTTCACGAGCGTGTTGAAACGGAAATCAATTTCCGCCTGGCCGGCGGTGGCGACTTCGTGGTGCTGGCGTTCGACCTGGATGCCGAGGCTTTCCATCACGAGGCACATCTCGGTGCGGAGGTCCTGCTGCGTGTCGGTGGGCGCGACCGGGAAATAACCTTCTTTGTGGCGAATCTTGTAACCGAGGTTCGGCATTTCGTCGCGACCGGTGTTCCAAACGGCTTCCTCGGAATCCACGGAGTAAAAGCAGCCGTTGGATTTGTGATCGAACTGGACGTTGTCGAAGATGAAGAACTCGGCTTCGGGTCCGAACACGGCGGTGTCGGCGAGGCCGGTGCTTTTCAAATACGCCTCGCCGCGCTGGGCGATGCCGCGCGGGTCGCGGTTGTAGGCTTCCTTCGTGCCGGTCTCGGCGATGGTGCAGGTGACGCTCAACGTCGGCACCGCCATGAAAGGATCAATGAACGCCGTGTCCGGATCGGGCATCGCGAGCATGTCGGAGGCCTCGATGGATTTCCAGCCGCGGATGGACGATCCGTCGAAGCCGAAGCCTTCCTCGAAAACTTCCTCCGTCAACTCGCCGATGGGACAGGTGAAATGCTGCCAGGTGCCGAACGTGTCCACGAACTTCACGTCCACCATTTTCGCGCCGGCGTGCTTGGCCATTTCGATAACGCTTTTGGGTGTGCTCATGTTTATCTTTGGTTTCTTTGTTCTGCTGATCGGGTCGTTGGGGCTTTGTGATAACGGTCTTTGCCGCGGACGCCAAGCCTTAATCGCGGCAAGTTATTGACAAGCGGCGAGTCGTCGCGGCCTCAAAGGGCCAACGGATAGGCTTGGCTTGCGCGCCCAATTGTGCCAGCTTTCCGGCATGAGCGCGACGATTGAAATGCAAGCGACAGGTTTTCCGGCACCGGCGGTGTTCAAAGAACACGTGGAGTGGGTGTCGGCACAATGCCAGGGCTTCCTCGACTGGCAGCGGCGGACAATTCTCCAAGGCGACCCTTCTGCCGAACTGCGGAGCACCCACCGGGAGGCGCTGAAATGTTTATTGCGCATGACACGGTCGCTTTATCTCACCGTTTCGGACCCGGACTATTCCGACGAATGGGCCTCACGCGAACTGCGCGGGCGACTCGGACAACTCGAGGAGTCCTGGCGCATGAGCAACAATCCCATGACTGATCAAGCAGCCGACGAAGTGCTGGCAAAATGCTTTCCGGGATGAATCCTGAGTTGGAAGCTCTGATTCTGGCCCGCGAGGCCGCGTTGCTGGCGCGCGCCGGTGCCGAGGCCGATCAACTTCTGGAGAAGTACATCTCGCTGCTCGATGAAACGTTGGCGCATCGCCCCGGCCTCTCCCGTGAAGTGCTGAGGCGGGCCGTGGAACGAGCACACGCCCGGTGGATGAACGCTCAGAAGAAAACGTATCCGACGATCCCGCCGAAAGCGTGATCCGCCGCAGACACCTCCAAAAACTCCAAGAACAACAAAGGCGCGACCTCGCGGCCGCGCCTTCGATGAATCTACGGTAAGTTAACCGCTGTTACGCCGTTACCGTCGCGCGCTTGGCCGGCTTTTTGTGGACGGCGTTAAGCGGCACCGTGGCGATCGTCTGAAGAATCCGGCTGGCGATCTTGTAGGGGTCGCCCTGCGAATTCGGGCGGCGATCTTCGAGATAACCTTTGTAGCCGTTGTTCACGAAGCTGTGCGGCACACGCACGGAGGCGCCGCGGTTGGCGATGCCGTAGTTGAATTTGTCAATGGACTGCGTCTCGTGCAGGCCGGTCAGGCGCAGATGATTGTCCGGGCCATAGACGGCGATGTGTTCGTTCTTGTATTTGTCGAACGCCGCCATGAGCGCCTCGAAGTAATCCTTGCCGCCGACTTCGCGCATATGCTTCGTCGAAAAGTTCGAGTGCATGCCCGAGCCGTTCCAATCCACGTCCTTGCCGAGCGGCTTGCAATGCCAGTTCACATCCACGCCGTACTTCTCGCAGAGACGCATGAGAATATAACGCGCCATCCACATCTGATCGGCGGCGCTGCGGGAACCTTTCCCGAAAATTTGGAATTCCCACTGGCCTTTGGCGACTTCGGCGTTGATGCCTTCGTGGTTGATGCCGGCGTCGAGGCAGAGGTCGAGGTGCGCGTCCACGATTTCGCGCGCGATGCAGCCCACGTTCTTGTAGCCAACGCCCGTGTAGTATTCACCCTGCGGCGGCGGGAAACCGCCGCCCTGCGGGAAGCCGAGCGGAGCGCCGTCTTTGTAGAGGAAATATTCCTGCTCGTATCCGAACCACGCGTCCGCGTCGTCGAGAATCGTCGCGCGGGCATTGCTCGGATGCGGCGTCTTGCAGTCCGGCATCATCACTTCACACATGACGAGCACGCCGTTTTTCTTGGTCGAGTCGGGGAAGACCGCCACGGGTTTGAGCATGCAATCCGAAGTGCGGCCTTCGGCCTGACGCGTCGAGCTGCCGTCGAAGCCCCACATCGGAAGCTGTTCGAGTTTCGGAAAGCTGGAGAATTCCTTGATTTGGGTTTTGCCGCGGAGGTTGGGGACGGGTTCGTAACCGTCGAGCCAGATGTATTCTAATTTATATTTCGCCATGTTCGGTGTGTGTTTCGATTCAGTTTTCGTTAGATCAGTCAGGGCCAAAGTTTCTACGACGACTCTGGCGCGCGGTTTTTAGCAACGCGGGTGCCAGGCCGCAAGAAATTTACCGACGCGCGGTGGTGAACTGCGTTTCAGCCGCAGCCAGCAAGGATTTCAGCCATGCGCGCGATTTGCCGCGTGATAAGGCACGGCGAAGTTTGGCTGTCTAGGGTTGAACATCCTGCGCGAATCGGTTCAACTCTCCGACGGGAAGGCAAAACCGTTTTCGGCCAATGCTGAAAGTCAAAGACACTCTCCGGGCGACCGTGAACCTGACCTTCGATGGCCGGGTGATCAAGAATTACCACGGGCCGGACGCGCCGGCGCGCTTCGCGAACGAGGTGCGCGTCCTGCGCCATCTCGCAGCGCATGGTTGCGGCTTCGTGCCGCGATTGCTCGAAGCGGACGCGGCGCAAATCCGCATCGTCACCACGAATTGCGGCTCACGCGTCGAGCATCTCGACGCCGAACGCGCGCGCACTCTCTTCGCCGAGTTGGAGACGTTCGGCGTGCGCCACGACGATCCCGATCTGCGCAATGTGACTTACCGCCAATCGGACGGACGTTTCTGCATCGTTGATTTTGAATTCGCCACGTTGCTCCCAGCAGTGGGAAAAACTTCGCCGTCATGAATCTCCATCCAACAGTTTCAACCGCAACCTCGTTGAAATGGTTCGGCTGGACCGACCGCGGCAAGGTGCGACCGAACAACGAAGATGCTTTCGTGGGCGTGCAATTTGACGCGCGGGAAATCCATCACCTCGGAAAACTGGGCGAGGCTTCGACGGCGAACACGGACTTTGCTTTTGCGGTAAGCGACGGCATGGGCGGCGCGATGGCCGGTGAGTTCGCCAGCCGGATCACCGTTGAAAAAATCACGACACTGCTGCCGCGCTCGTTCAAACAATCCGCCGTCGGCCTCGAAGCGGGAGTTGAAGACGTGCTCACCGAGTTGTTCGGCGAAACCCATCGCGCGCTCGCGTACGTCGGCGGGAGTTACGAGGAGACGGCGGGCATGGAAGCGACGTTGAGTCTGTGCTGGTTCACGCCGGGCTGGATGTATTTCGGCCACATCGGCGACACCCGGATTTATTATCTGCCGGCGAAGGCCGACGCGATCAAACAACTAAGCCATGACGACACGCACGTCGGCTGGCTGCTGCGCAACGGAAAGATAAACGAGCGCGAGGCGCGCTCGCATCCGCGCCGCAACGTACTTCAAAAGGCGCTCGGCGGGAGCAACCAGTTCGTCGAGCCGCAAGTCGGCGCGGTGGCGTTCGAGCCGGGCGATATTTTTCTGCTCTGCACGGATGGACTGATCGAGGGGCTTTACGACAGCCATCTCGTCGAAGTCTTGCGCTCGCCGGAATGTGCCGGGCCGGACGCGAATCCCGCGCATCGCCTCGTTACCGAAGCGCTCGAACGCGGTTGCCGTGACAACACAACGGCGCTGGTCGTCCAGGTGGTTTGAGGCCGGCCGTGAACCGGAGCGGCGAGCACCGTCTCGGCCAGTCGGGATTTCTTTCCAGCAACGAGCCGAGGCGGTGCTCGGCGCTTCGCAAAAGATTCGCGCCGCCACGGATTGCTCCGGGGCGGCGCGACTTGTTTCTAAACGGATTTTGGTTTCGCCAACTGCGGCTTAACCGCGAGACTGGTGGTAGCCTTCTTCGCCGTGTTCAGCGAGGTCGAGACCGGCGACTTCAATTTCCTCCGCCGGGCGCAGGCCACCGAGGACCAGTTTCACAACGTAGGCGATGATGGCCGTGCCGACGACGGCCAGGAGCAGCGTCACGCCGATCGCTTTGAGTTGTTCGAGCCAGAGCGACTTGCCGACAATGTCCTTGAGGTTCGTGTTCAAGTTTCCGTTGACGCTCGGCGTCGCGAGGAAACCCGTGAGGAGTGCGCCGAGCGTACCGCCGATGGCGTGGACGCCAAACGTGTCCAGTGCATCATCGTAGCCGAACCAAGACTTGACCTTGTAGCAGAAGAACCAGGGAATCAATCCTGCGGCGACCCCGATGACCAATGCGCCACTCGCGTCAATGAAACCGCACGCCGGCGTCACCACCACCAGACCCGCCACCGCGCCGGAGCAAAAACCGAGGACGCTGGGTTTGCCGCGGGTGAACCATTCCGCCAGCGGCCACACGAAGGAGGCCACGGCCGTCGCGATCGTCGTGGTCATGAAGGCGTTTGCCGCCACACCGTCTGCCGCCACGGCGCTACCGGCGTTGAAACCGTACCAGCCCACCCACAACATGCCCGTGCCGATGGCGCAAAGCACCATGCTGTGCGGCGGCATAGGTTCCTTCGGAAAGCCGAGGCGCTTGCCAAGAATCAAACACAGGATGAGCGCCGACCAGCCGGACGACATGTGAACGACCGTGCCGCCCGCGAAATCAATCGCTTTGATCTTGGCGTCGGCGTTCCAAACGCCATTCATCGCGCCATTGACGCCCCAGACCATGTGCGCCAGCGGGAAGTAAACCACCACCATCCAGAGGCCAACGAACAGCAGGATGGCGCTGAACTTCATGCGCTCGGCGATCGCGCCAAGAATCAGCGCGGGTGTGATGATCGCGAACATGAGTTGATACATGCTGAAGACGTTGTGCGAAACCCAGTAGGCGTAGTTCGTGTTCGGGAGTGAATCCACACCTTTGAGCATCGCAAATTTCATGTTGCCCCAGTACGGCCCGGAGCCGTCGGCGAATACCATGCTGTAACCGAAAACGACCCAGAGGATCGTAACGAGTCCTGCGATGCCGAAGCACTGCGCGATGACGGACAAAATGTTTTTCCGGCGTACCAGGCCGCCGTAGAACAGGAATAGCCCGGGCAACGTCATGAACAACACGAGCGCGGAGCTGGTCATCATCCAGGCGTTGTGGCCCGGGCCGGCCGTGGCGGAAGTGGGCGTCACCAGACCTTCAGGAATGGTCGGGTTGCCGGCCTTGTCCTTGGGCCCGACTTTCAGGACGGCGGAGGGATCACCGTTGTTCACGTAGGCTTCGAGCGTGCCGATGCGCTGTTCGAGCGACGGCGAGGGCGGCGTGGCGACCGGGGCCGCAACGGGCGCCGCCGGCTGCGCGAACACAGTTTGTGGCGTGCTGGCCGCGAGGGTCGCAACCAACGTCATCAGTGTGAGGAATTTTTTCATCGTGTTTGTTGGGGGTTGGAGTCTCTCGGGCTGGGTTAAACGGCGCTTTCACCTTTTTCTTCCGTGCGGATGCGCACGGCCTGTTCGATGGCGGAGACGAACACCTTGCCGTCGCCGATCTTGCAGGTGCGGGCGGCTTTGACGATGGTCGCGACCGCGGCGTCGGCCTGCGGGTCGGTGACCACGAGTTCGATTTTTATCTTCGGCAGGAAATCCACGGTGTATTCGCTGCCGCGATAGATTTCCGTGTGGCCTTTCTGGCGGCCGAATCCCTTGACCTCGCTGACGGTCATGCCCTCGATCCCGATTTCCCCGAGGGCGTCCTTCACTTCTTCAAGTTTGAACGGCTTGATGATGGCTTCAATTTTCTTCATAGCATTGTGTTCCGCGCCGACGTTGTGCCGGGTGTTGTTTTGGGCGTTGGTTGAACGCGAACCGTCTTTAGCAACGGCGGTGCCACAGCCGGTGAAAATTTTTCACGGACGTCAGTAAGCCGCTGATTGCAAGGGGAATTCCATGGTAAAAACGAAAGCCAACGCGGGAGCGGTCCGGCGCGAGGTTGTCGCGAAATGCACAGGGCAGGAATTATTCGCCAGCGGAAAGGAGCGCGGACAGCCGTGTCCGCGGGTTGCTCGTGGATGCGGTCGGGACTCGCGGACAAGGCTGTCCGCGCTCCTTCACCCGTGAATCACCAACTGGATGTTCTCCGGCAGTTCCTTGGCGACTTGATTGGCCACGTCGCCCTTGAACATTTGCGCCAGCGTGCGCCGATGCCGCGCGCCGAGCATGAGGATGTCAATGCCCAGCGTCGCTGAGAGATCGAGAATGGTGGCGGCGGGATTTTCGCTCACAGAATAAAGCGGGATCACCTGCACGTCGTTCTGGCGGCCCAGTTCCATCATGGTCGTCATGATGTTCGCGGCTTCGGGATCGTCCTGCCAGCGGACGCGTTCGGTGCTTTCGAGCGGGCCGGGCAAGGTGACCGCGAGTTCCTTCACGTAGAGGATGTAGAGCGCGCCCTGCCGGAAGCGCGCTTCCTCCAGCGCGAACCGCAGGACCGGCGTCAACCCGCGCGCGCAGACCAGAATGGATTGCCCCGGATCAAGATTGATGCGGAAGTCCAGCGCCACCTCTGGCGAAACTGACGCGGCGACGTGTTCGGCCACGGTCACGGTCCGCAAACCCGCGCGGCGTTGCGAGTAACCGCGCAACGTCAACCCCACGCCCAGCACGCAGCACGCGAAGAACAGCGCGTCGCCCTTCGTCTTGGCGATGGTCAGTTCCACGGCGAAGAGCGTGATAAACGTCACGCCCATCACCGCGCGCTCGTACCATTTCAGCGGGAGTTGTTTGTTGAACAGGCACGAACCGAGGTTCACGGCAATCGCCCCCACCACGCCGATGGCGTAAAGTCCGGCCAGCGATTCGAGGTCGGTCGAAAACAAACCCACCAACGCCGGCAGCAACGCGGCGATTGCCAGTGGTATCCACGGCACTCCGTGCGAATTGAGCCGCGTAAAACTGCGCGGCATTTCGCCGTCCCGCGCCAGCATGTAATTCAAGCCGATCAACGCGCCGATCGCCGTGTTCACCGCGCTCAGCAGCAGCAAACCCACCACGATGCCCACGGCGACGGCGAAGTAGTGTCCGAAGTCCGGACCGAATGTCATAGCGCCGTATTGTTCGGCCAG
The DNA here is from genome assembly GCA_009695195.1 of Pedosphaera sp. Taxonomy (GTDB): domain Bacteria; phylum Verrucomicrobiota; class Verrucomicrobiia; order Limisphaerales; family JADLHS01; genus CAIKLQ01. The sequence continues at coordinate 5,910 of SIBJ01000045.1, read as the reverse complement.
GAAGCGTACCATTTTTTCCCAATCGGTTTTCATCGCCGGTTGCAATGTGTGCGGCAGCGAGAGCATCGCCCAGCCCAACAACACCGTGCCGACGACCACTTCAATCGCCACCGGGATGATGGACTTGCGCGCCGTCTGCGCCACGCGCGGCGCTTCCATCGTCGCGCCGGGGTCCAGTTTCATCACTCCCGTCAAGTTGGCGATGGCCTCCACGCCGCTCAACGCCAGGATGACGCCCACGAATGCGACCCAGTTTTTCCCGAAGCTGTCGTGCGACGCCTCCAGATTCACCGTGGACAAATACGGGACGGACATCGCCACGATGGCCACCACGGCCACGACCATCGGCAGCGCGAGCACGGCGGCGAAACTGCCCGTGTGCTTCGGCCCGAAATAATTCACCGCCCCGACGCCAAAGATCGTGGCGATGGTCGCCCAGCGCACCACCGCGCCGTCCAACCCGAAATAATTCATCGCCGCCCAGCCGCTCAAGGTCGCCGTCACGGTGAAGTTCGCTACCAGCAGCAGCGCGCCCATGACCGCCAGCAAGCGGCTTTGTTTGCGCGCCGCCGAATACACGCCGCCGCCATCCGGGAAATGTTTGCAGATGACGATGTAGTTGTAGGCGACGAGACCCGTGAGCGCGCACACCGCGACGATGATCGGCAGCGACGAGTAGCCGGCGACGAGGAACGCGAGGCCGATGACATAGGCCTTGCTCGTGCCCCAGTCGCCGTAGAGCAATGCCGCCGCGCGTTGCCAGTCGAGATTGCGCGGACGATGAACGCCGGACGCGCTCATCGGGGGAGATCGCAAGCCTGCGCGAGGTGGGGAAATTCCCGACGCGGAGCCGGTTGACTTGCGATGAATAACTTCATGGGCGGGGATTGTGCGCGGGCCGGCGAAGATTCGTCAATTGAACATTGACCCGAAACGCGGCAACCCGTTGTGGCGGAGAAAGAAAATGGTCGGAGCGACAGGATTCGAACCTGCGACTTCGTGGACCCAAACCACGCGCTCTAGCCAGGCTGAGCTACGCTCCGACGACGGCGGTAGCGTCTCATAAAATTCCTCCGCGGCAATGCAAAAGAATTACCCAAATACCCAAGTACCCAAACTACCGATGGCCATGTTGGGTATTTGGGTCTTTGGGTACTTTGGCACTTTCTGTCCTTGGGTATTTCCTCGACGCTCCGCACCCATCCGCTAAACTACCTTCGCTATGTCAACCCACGCGCCCGCTGCGCCGCAGAAGATCAACCTCCGCCGCCCGGATGTCATGGAAGCGGTCCAGGCCCAGGTGCTCTCGCATTACCGCAGCCAGTTGGTCGAGCAGATCCGCGCCAACGGCGGCGTGCTTTCCGCCGGCGACCTCTCCATCAAGCTCGCGAAGGAATTCGGATTCTGTTACGGCGTCGAACGCGCCATTGACCTCTCCTACGCCGCGCGAAAAGTTTTTCCCGACCAGCCGCTCTACATTCTCGGCGAAATCATCCACAACCCCGAGGTCAACGACCAGATTCACAACCTCGGCATCAAGACCATTTCCAACAAACCTACCGACGAAGAAATGAACCACCTGCGCAGCGGCGACGTGGTGATCATCCCCGCGTTCGGCACGGAAGTGGCCACGCGGAAAAAACTCGAGGCGAAAGGGTGTCAGTTCGTGGACACGACCTGCGGCGACGTGATGAGCGTTTGGAAACGCGTGCGGCAGTATTCCAAGGAGACGGTCACCAGCATCATCCACGGCAAAGCGTGGCACGAGGAAACCAAGGCGACCAGTTCACAGGCGCGCGCCTACGGCAGCGGACATTATCTCGTCGTCTTCACGCTCGCGGAAACCGATTACGTCTGCGATTACATCCTCAAAGGCGGCGACAAAGCCGAGTTCCTGAAAAAATTCGACGGCGCCTACTCGGAGGGTTTTGATCCCGATGTCCACTTGCACGCCATCGGCGTCGCCAACCAGACCACGATGTTGCGCGGCGAAACCGAGGAAGTCCAACGCCGGCTCCGCGCCGCCATGACCCAGAAATACGGCGAGGGCGAACTGGACAAGCATTTCCGCTTCTTCGACACCATCTGCGGCGCCACGCAGGACCGGCAGGACGCGCTCCAAAAACTCCTCACGCAACCGCTCGACCTCCTCATCGTCATCGGTGGCTATAACTCCTCGAACACTTCGCACCTCGCCGAGATGGGTGAAGCGAAATTGCCGACTTACTTCATCAAGAACGCGGCGAAGATGTCCGGCGAACTCATCGTCCACTACGACCAGCACAAGAAGGAGGAAGTGGAGACTCAACGCTGGCTGCCCGCCGGCAAGATCACCGTCGGCATCACCGCCGGCGCGAGTTGCCCGAACAATTTGATCGAGGACGTCATCCGCCGCCTCTGCGACCTCCGCGGCATCTCCGTCCAAGGCCTGCTCGCCAACTGAGTTTATTTCCGCTCAACGAGTAGGAGCGTTGGCTCCGATTCGGCGCTCCGTTGGCGGTGTCTTGCCAATACCCGCCGTTGTGCCTACGCTTTCGCACATGGTTAAAACAGTCGCAATGACGACCGACCGTTTCCGGAAAAACTGAACCGTGCGGCGAAGCGTTACCGTCGAAACCCTGAACCAATTCATGCGGGAGTTGGCGGCGGCGGCGCGGAGTCCGGGCAAGGTTTATTTCACGGGTGGCGCCACGGCGTTGCTGCTGGGCTTTCGGCAGCAGACCATTGGTATTGATCTCAAGCTGGACCCGGAACCGGAGGGCGCTTTCGAGGCCATCGCGGCGCTCAAGGATCGCCTCGAACTCAACGTGGAACTGGCTTCGCCGGATGATTTCATCCCTTGCGCCGCAGACTGGCGGGAGCGAAGCCGGCACATCGCGTCCGTCGGGCGGGTGGAATATTTCCATTACGATTTCGCGATGCAGGCCCTGGCGAAATTGGAACGTGGCCACACCCAGGACCTCGAAGATGTGGCCAGTCTGTTGCGCGGAGGATTCGTAAGCGAGGAGGAACTGAGGGCCAGGTTCGCACAAATTGAACCGGGACTGTTGCGCTATCCGGCAATTGATGCGTCACAATTCCGAAAAAAGCTGGAAGATTTTCTGGCGCAGGCCGGGAGCCATGAACCGAAACAAAAATGAAGCTTCACTGCCGGGCGAAGAACTTGTCGCACAAGGACTGGCCGACCTTTTGCGGAATCAAGTGACGGATTGCTCGCTGCTGGTGCTCATTGCATCCCCGCGATTGAAAGGTCTGGGAGTTGAGATTCCAAGCATGGAGGTTCCGCGACCCTACGAACACCAACTCTACGCGCGGCTGGCGGAACGACTCGGCACCGCGGCGCACTCGCATTACAACGGCCTGATCCGGCGCATCGTCAGTTATGCGCACGCGCTGGAGCAGGAACAGGGTCGGAAGTAATATCCGGCGGCGACCGCCTCGCTCGTACCCGCCCACGAACGCGACGTGGTTTCGCCCGCGGTCAAATCCCCATCACTCGAATCAGTCCGAGGATCAACGCCGCAATCACGACGATGGCGAAGAACGCCGCGCCCAGCGGTTTCAGCCCGGTTTGTTTCATCGCGGCGAATTTCGTTTCCAAACCCACGCCGGCCATGCTGATGACGATGCAGAATCTGGAAACCGACTCGGCCCCGGTCGCGAGGCTGAAGCTGTGCTCGCCGGGATTCAACAACCGCGTGCCACCGTGAAACGTCACGTCGGGAATCAGCCCGCACGTTTTCAACAACGCCATGCCGAGGAAACCGAGGACGAACATCGGGAACAGGTGGAGATAATTTATTTTTTTCTGCGAACCCGCCGCGCCCCGCGCCGCTTTTTGTTTCGCGTAGATCACGCCGATGACGAACACCACCGGCGCGAGCAGGCATACGCGCGCGAGTTTCACGATCGTCGCGGTTTCGCCGGCGGACTGGCCCGCCGCATCGGTGTACGCGAAACCCGCCGCGATGACTTGCGGCGTCTGATGAATCGCCAGCCCCGCCCAGACGCCAAACTGATTGGCGGTCAAGTCGAGCGCGTGGCCGATGACCGGCAGCAGAAACATCGCGACCAAACCGAGCAACGTCACCGTCGCCACGCTCACCACCACGTCCTCGTCCTCCGCTTCGATCACCGGCGCGGTGGCGACGATGGCCGTGCCGCCGCAGATCGCCGTGCCCACGCCGAGCAACGTGCCGAGTTTGCCGGGAAGTTTCAGCACGCGCACGAGCACCGCGAGCAGCAGCAGCGCGACGACGGTCTCAACCACGCTCAGGCACAGTGCGCGCAATCCGACGCGTTGCATCACGAAGAAATCCAGTCGTGCGCCGAGCAGCACGATGCCGATGGGTAGAATTTTTTTTACAGAAAATTTTATCCCGGCCTGAAGTGACTTCGGCAGCGCCCACACGTTGCTCAAAACCATGCCAAGCACGATGGCGAGCATGACCGGTTCGATGGGATGTTTACCCGCGATGGTGAACGGCCAGAACGGCAGTTCGCTCAGCAACATCGCCACGATGGTCACGCCGAGCGCCACGAGCACGCCCCAGATGGGCCGCTCCTTTTTGGTTTCGACGGGCTTGAAGGGGCTGGCGGCCCCCGGAAACGTGATGATGTCCGAGCCGCCGCCTTCCATGTAATCCAAATAATTGGCCCAGGAATAATCGGGTGGTTTTTGGTCCATGCGTTGGGCCGTGTGTAGGCGGTCGAACCAAAACCGTCAACGGGTTTTTTGCGACGGATCACGCGCGCTGGTCAACGGAGCGCGACCGGTCCCCGGTCGCAGCGCGTGATTGTGGAGTGGCGGCGGAATTCACCAGCGCTTCCTCGTCTGGCTGTGCGCTGCGGGCGAGGGACCGCCCGCGCTCCGTGGCCGGGGGCGGATGGCGCGGCTCACACTGGCTTTTCAAGGATGCAATAAATGTTGTGTGTGCAGTATTCCTCGAGGCACGGCACGTGACGGAAAACGGAAAGAATTTTTGAGAGCGGGCTGGTGCTGCGATTCACGCCGAAGCGCACGGTCTTCAACCCGCTGTCCGCGATGAACCGCCGATAGTCCGCCAGCGAATACATGCTCAGGCCGAGATCGCGGATGGAAGTAATCGGCGCGTCGCTGTAGGTGAAGATGTTTTCACCGCGCGCGCGCAGGCGGTTGAGCCGGGCCACGATCTTCTCCTCGGGCTCCCACAGGTGCGCCCAGGGAAATTTGCGCCACGGCAGAAACGTGGCCACGCGACCGTGATGGCCGAACGGGCTGTTGTAAAGCGGACCGAAGCCGGCGTAGATTTTTCCGCCGGGCTTCAACCGCACCGACATTTCGCCCAACATCCCCGCCAAGTCCATGATGTGCTCGAAGGAATCCTTCGACACAATCACGTCGAACTTCCCGCCGTCAAACTTGCCGAGGTCCTGATCGTAAAATTCGAGCACGCCTTTGAACTGCGGAAAAGTTTCCGCCGTGTACTGCCGGGCGAATTCGATGAGCTTGGTCTCCGTGTCCAAACCGACGACGCGCGCCGCGCCGCCCGCCGCCATGTCCGCGCACAACGCGCCGAGGCCGCAACCGACATCCAGCACGTGCGCGCCGGCAAAGGCCGGCTTGCCGCCCAGTCGCCACCAGAACGCGGGATTCTCGCGGTCACCGCGTTTGAAGTAGGCGATGTCCGCCGGATCGAGTTTCATCGCGGCCAGCGTACGGAGGGCACGATGCGCGACCAAGTTTTTTTCACAAGGCGGAAAACGAAAGCTCCTTGTTTTTCTAGGACGCATTTTTTCATTTGGGTAAGCGCCAGGCAGTTGGGGACTTGGCGAACACCAGTGCCTGGAGGCGTGCGGGGCCGCCGTCGCGATGGGCGAAGCGTTGCTGATAGCGCCGCACGGTCCAGCGTGTCTTTTGGGTTTGCACCT
>SIBJ01000157.1 GCA_009695195.1 Pedosphaera sp. | reverse complement strand
CACGCCGATGCGGCCTATAGCGGGAAGCCGTTGGCTGATTACTTTGCAGAAAAGGGCGTGCGCAATCACGTCCACGAAAAAGGCGCGGTCAATCGGCCGCTGACCGAGGAGCAAAAGCACGCCAACCGGCGCAAGTCAACCATCCGGGCGAGAGTCGAGCATCCGTTCGCCTTCATGGAGCAGTCATTGGGCGGTATATATAATCGTTGTATCGGTCTGGTCAGAAACACCCACCAGATCGGGATGATGAACCTCGCCTACAATCTGTGCCGCAGCGCGCAACTGCTGCGCGTCACCGCGTAATCAACGTTGCGGAGGCGAAACCTTACGCAACTGGCCAGATAAGAACCACAACAACCAAAAATACCACCCGCCACCGGCTTCCCTCATGAAATCCACCGCCGTCGTCCACCCAAAATCTCCCGTCAATTTGCCGGGAAATGGTTTTTAGGAGTGCCCTAATGGCCTGATGATCGCTCCGCATCGTTCAGACATAATATACCCGCTGTGCCGTCGGTTTTCACGCCACACCTCCCGGCGCGAGTATATCATAAGGTGTCAACCTCTCGGACGTTCCGCGTCGAGTCCTCGCATGCCGCGGCGCCTAAAAATGTGGGTGATTCAAAGCTCGACCGGCCAGATGCGGTGTGTCCACCAAATCGAGAGAAACTCAAACTCCTCATCTTGGCGCTCACGCGGATGAAGCTCACTGCGAACGATTGTCGACGATCCGCGACGTCGAATGGTGCACATCGGCGCCAGTCAGTTAGCCGTAAGTCGCACTGTAGCTCGCTAGGTGTAACGAGAGAACAGTAAGAGCTACAGTGCTCTCGTGTTTCAACTCGATGAGTCAAAGCGCCGTCTCCGAGTCCTCCGTGAATCGTTTGATCTCACGCAGCACGACGTCGCGATGGCGGCTGGGATCGACTACAAATTCTACCAATACATCGAATCGCCGCGAAAGAAACAGATTTGGCTAGAAACAGTCAGCCGTTTGGCGGCGGTTTATCGCATCGAGCTGTGGCAGTTTTTCCATCCGAATTTTCTCGCCTACGCCAAGTGTCCAAGGGTCGGGCGAAAACCTGGTGGCTAAATGCCGACTAGCACCGAACGCTTGCGGCTTCAAATAGTGAGCCTGCGATGAAATTCCCGGGCCTCATCGGCAGTTTTGACGGCGACCTGCCGATGACCTACTGGCGGATTATCAACCAGGAGGTTCGTCTTCGTCTCGGCGGGAAAAACACCGCGCCGATGATGGCGACTTGTGCCAACGCCGAGACATTGGATGCGCTGCTGCGCCGCGAAGATTGGGATGACCTGACCAACAGGCTCACCGGCATGGCAAGTGTGCTGCCCGCGGCCGGCGCCGAAGTATTGGTGGTCTGCGGCAGTCCGCTGAATCCGGTGGCGCGCGAAATCGGTCGCGCAGTGGGCTTGCCAATCGTCTGCATGGGCCAAGCCATCGCGGAGACATTGCGACAGTTTCGGTATCATCGCGTGGTCGTGCTCGGCACGAAAACCAGCCGCGAAGAACGCATGTGGCGCGAAGAGCTACGGGGAATCTTGTTGATTGCGCCCACGCTGGAAGAGCGGCGCTGGTTCGTCGAAGCAACCGAGGCCGACCCGGCGGAAAACCCGGATAGCCGACGGATCGAAACGAACCGCATCATGACGTCGCTGCGAAAAAGGAGTGTGCAGGCGGTCGTTCTTGCCGAGCCGGCTTTGGCGCGGTGGGTGAATCTGGAGGAGTCGTTACTGCCTGTCTTTGACGCGGCCGAGATTCACGCGTGGGCGGCGGCGGGCTGCGCCCTGTCTGACGAGGGCTGCATGCTGTCGGCTCCGCCCTGTGTCGTCCGCCATCACTGATGGCCACTGCGTGCTTGAAAATGGCCGCGGCGTCTATGGCCGCCGTCGTGGGTTTTGTTATGCTGGGAATCACTCCACACATGCGAATCGCGCGCCTCTCAACCGAACCCCCCCAGCATGTCCGCCCACAGTAGTGCTGAGTATCCCCACCATGAATCGTCACCCATTGAGCCACCGCAAGGAGCCAAGCCGTTCGGGCGACGTCTGGTGCGCGGCGTCGGCGTCAGTGTGCGGGTGGAGTGGCTGTTGGCGAACGTTTGGCCGAAGCACCGCTACCCGATGCACTGGCAGGTGGTATTTGTCTTCGCGCCCGGCATCTGCCATGTGACATGGCGGGAACCGCGGGGGAAGCTCGTGCGCCGGCGGATCGTGGCCGGGCAAGTTTGGATCTTGCCGCCGGGCTGGCGCCACACCGTGCGGTGGTGCGCCAACGCCCAAGTCATCGCGCTCTATGTCGAGACGACGAGTGTGCAGAAGTATTTTCCCAAACTCGTGGCGGAAGCCGCAGTGACCTCGCTTTGCCAATGCGTCGCCCTCCAGCCCGAAATTGCCGGGTTTTGTGCGGAACTTCGCCGACTGGGAGCAGTGGAATCTCCGGCCGCCCACTGGCACATCGCCGGCATCGGGACGCAATTGGCGGCGGCAATCATGGGAGCCCAGACGCGCCTGAATACGAGGGGCGCTAGCATTCCAGTGGGACTGGCGGATCGGATCGTGGAGAAGGTCAAGGTCCACCTCGCCGGAAACATCAAAGAGAAAGTGCCGCACGGCGAGCTCGCCCGCGCCCTCGGCGTTAGCGGCCGTCATTTCCGGCGCCTGTTCCAGCGCGCCACTGGCAAGTCGCTCCAGGAATTCGCAAGGTTCGCGCGCACCAAAAACGCGAAAAAACTTCTCCAAAGCGGCGGCTACACGGTGAAACAAGCAGCCGACGCCGCGGGATTTTCCGACAACTCCTATCTCAATCGCTGCACGCAAGCGTATTACGGCGTGTCGCCGAGCGCCCTGATCCCGCAACGGGCATGGCCAATCCGTGCTTAAGAATGGCCGCGCCGTCTATGGCGTTGGCCGCGGTGGACAGGTAGAATCGGCGGTTTCTGAATTGACCGCGGGCCGGCAGGCGCCGCGTTCCCTCCCCCAAACCAACCGTCAACTCAAAGGTTCAGCCATGTTCATCTTACTCCCCGTTCCCCTGCAGCCGTTCATGATTTACGCTGCGGCCCACCGATTGTTACAGCGCATCCTCGGGCCGAAAACCCCCTCAGTCGCCGACCTCGTCACGTTCGAGATGTCGCGGCGCGACGCGATCTCCATCGCGGAAGAATATCTCGAACACCACGGCTATCCGACCCTGCGCGCGTGCCGGCGCAAGCTCGCCGCGCGGCGCTCGACGGCCAAGGGCAAGCCCGGTCGCGCCGTCGGGTTTGCGACGCGGGCGCTGCGTCGGCCGGTTGCCCAGGGTGATCCGTCTCGCAACTGAAGCATCACCCCTCGTTGATGCGGTTCATCGGAATCAGCGGTTGCGGGTAAGAGTATGCCGTCACGCGTGTCAGTTCGCGCGTGATGGCTGCTTTGGCTCGCCTTCAATGAGGCTCGGGGTATTCGACGGCGACTCATTGGCCAGGGTAAACGGAGTGAACGGCAATGTCCGCAGCGCAGGCCTCCCGATGCGCCGCGGGTGCTTGAGGACCGCCTGGCCCTCGGGCAGCGCGAGCAACCTAGCCGGTTTGAACCAAGGCTCATCGACCGGCTGCCAGTTGCGGGAAAACCGGCCGGCGCTGACGCCGCCGCTGTATTTGCGAATCTCCCGCGCGCCCATCTTCGCCGAGAGGATCTTTGCGCCCTGTTCGTCCGCGGCGCGAAAATGAATTTGCGTCCGCAAATTTGCCATGAACACGTCGGCTTTTTTCTCGTGGTCGAACGAGGCGTAAAGCGAGAGCGGGGTCTGGGTGGAGGAAATCAAGCACACACCCGCCTCGCGCAGTTCGTCCACCGTCGTGTGATCGGCGAAACCGTCCTCGGAAAGGAGCGTGGTCTTCTGGCCCTCGTCGAGGGCGAGCACGATGACGTTTTTCTTGCGCAGCTCTTTTTCCGGCAAATCGAAGCGCCGGAAGGCGTGCAGAAAGAAGAGCTGCTTGCAGAGGAGGTTCAGGTAACGGCGCTCCACCTGGTAAACCTGTGGAATGGATAGACAGATGAGCTTGCCCGTGTCGATTTCTGCGAGGGAGAAGTTCGGTTCCAGGGCGCAGAACACCTCGGCGATGTCCGGCACCGCGTAAGGCCGGAGGTAGTTGGCCACGGTGGAAATCGTGCCGCCCTTTTGCTCCGGTGGCTGGGCCGCGAAATCCTTGAAAAACTGCTGCTCGATCTCCGCATCCCGGCCGCCAGTCTTCTTCAAACGACCCACCAGTTCGATGGTGTCGATGGAGATGCAGATGACGTTGTGCACGTTGTCGAGGGTGACCTCGTCGCCGACGAGCGCGAGGGCCTGCATCGCGTGGGTAATCGCGTCCCGCGCGGTCTCCTTGAAAAACGACTGGCCGCCGCGCTGCCCGGCGGCCGTAGCGGTGTCCACGATCATCTTGGCGTAGGTGGTCCACGGCACCAAACGGTCCGCGAGCAAGTTGAGCCGCAGCGGTGCCTGCCATTGGTCCCGTGCGACATCGGGCGGGCGCACGCGAATCAGCCGCAAGTCCGCGTCTTGCTTGAGCGCCTTGGCGATGGCCGCGAGCGGTTGCCAGAGCACGCCCTTGGAGTCGATGGCGAGAATCCCGGTGCCGGGCAACGTCTCGCGCAAGCCATGGATGATGGGCACGACGGCCCGCGCCGTCTTGCCCATCCCGGTCGCGCCCGTGATGAAAAAATGGCAGCAGGCTTCGTCCCGCGTCCACGTGTGGCGCCACAACCGCAGCACGATGCGTTGGCGCGAATTGCGCGGGAAGGCGATGCTGCAATACAGGAACCAGGCGCCGGCGCCGGCGGTGATGAACGAAAGCCACGCGTTCAGCGGTGCCCCTGCTAGGCGGTAAGCGACCCACGCCACGCAAAACGCGGCCACGGCCAAGGCCAACGTGCGCGGATTCACGCGGCAAACACGAGCACGGCGACGGTCACGCCGAAGGCGATGCCCGCGACCAACGCGGCGAGCACCTCGCGCCGCTGCACCGTCGCGTGCGCGGCGCGCGCCGACTGAAGCAACTTGGCGGACGATTGCTCGACGGCGCGGATGTTGGCGGTTGCGGCGTCAAGGCCGGGCCGGAGAGCTTGATCGAGTTTTTTCGCGAATTCCTCCGGCTTCGGCGTGAGCGCCGCTTGCAGCGCCGACAATTTTTCCGGGAGGGACTCGACGCGGCCAACCGCCTCGGCGAACGCTTTGAGGCGGGTATCGAGCGCGGCCTTGAATTCCATCTTCGCTGCGCGGAGCGTGTCCTCGGCCTGCCGGGTCTGCGTCCAGTGCCACGCGATCAAGACGAACACCGGATCGTTGGGATGAAGTTTGTATTCCGAAATCAGCCAGTGGAGCTCCACGGGCAGTTTGTCGGGAACGAGCAACTCCTCGGGCTTCACGAAAAAAGCAGCGAATCGGCCTTGGCGAACTCGGCCGCCATCCGTTCGTGAAAACGCACGCAGCGCGAGCGATCGAGGATGTGCAGCTTTTCGGACGTGCGGCCACGGGCGACGGTGAGGTTCGCCAGTTGGAGCCGGGTGCGGGTAACCTCCGCGAGGCAGGGCACGTCGATTTCCACCGCGCCGTGGGCGAGCAATTTTTTTCGCGTGTTGCCCTGGCTGAATACGGCGAGCTGCGCGCCGTCGCGGAGGTTACGAGCGACAAGCCAGCGCACACGGTCGCCGTAAAGGTCGACCAAATCCGCGACCTGCGAAATCGCGTCTTTGTCGTCCACCGCGACGACGACGAACACGAGCGCGAAGCCAATTTCGCCCTGCAACGAGACGAGCCGGTTTTCCTCGAAATAGTATTGCAGCTTGTCGCCGCCGGTCGCGCGGTTGTCGGCGAGCACGACGTCCGCGTCCTCGTCGGTCAGCGCGCGGACGAGCCGGTCGAGCCCCGCGAGTTTGTCCGTATCGACGTCGGTGTCGATGAACTCGGCCTCGGGCACGAGGCGGTGAAAAGTCGAGTTGGCGTGGTCGAGGTCGAACGCTTTCACGCGCACGCCGTGCTCGCTCAGGTAGTCGAAGAGCAGCGTCGTGACGAAGGTCTTGCCGATGCCGCCTTTTTGCGGCCAGACGGTCAGCAGTTTTCTTGG
>SIBJ01000044.1 GCA_009695195.1 Pedosphaera sp. | reverse complement strand
ACTTTGAAACAACTCGCTCCAAGGATCCAGTTATATTCGCGTACAATTGCTGACGCGTTTTTCCTTATCTAAGCGCCATTCACGGGTGAGGGCATTATGGACTGCGGTGGCAAGTCGGACGCGACACCGCTTTGGCACCGACAACGGCGAGGGCAATGAGCAACCCGCCCCGTGCGCTCGAAAGCGGTGTCGCGTCCGACTTGCCACCGCAGTACAAAAATACCGCCAGCACCCTCTCACCCTCACCCGCCTTTAATCGCACCCGCAGCGTCAAGGGATATGGATTTGAAATTGCGCGGGACGGAGGGCCGGTTACATTGGTCGCGATGTTCATTCCGGTGGCAACCAAAGACCCGACCGCGGTCGAGATGGAAGTCCAGTCGGCGTATCTCACGATATTTCCGCGCGGCGACCGCCTGTTCGTGCCGCGGGTGTTCGGCTGGGCCATCGAATGTTTCACCGGCAACTACGCGGACTACCAGGCGGTGGACGCGCTTTACCACGACTTCGAGCACACGTTGCAAGGGACGCTCTGCATGGCGCGGCTCTTGCGCGGACGCTACGAAGCGGGCGCGCAACCGGCGATCACCGAAAAACTTTTTCAACTCGGCATCATCGGCATCCTGCTGCACGACACCGGTTATCTGAAAAAGCGGAGCGACACCGAAGGCACCGGCGCGAAATATACCGCCACGCACGTCCACCGCAGCGCGGAGTTCGCCGCACGGTTGCTGCCGGAAAAAGGATTTTCGCCGGACGAGGTCCGCGCGGTTCAAAACATGATCTGCTGCACGGGCATTGACGCCGAACTGGACAAGATCAATTTCCAAAGCGACATCGAAAAGGTCACCGGCCACGCGCTCGCCACGGCGGACCTGCTCGGCCAGATGGCGGCGGAGGATTACGTGGAGAAACTGCCCGTGCTCTACGCCGAGTTCGCCGAGGCGGCCAGGTACAATCGCGGTCACACGGACTTCATCGCCAAGTTCGGCGCCGCGGGCGACCTCTTCGAACGCACGCCGGGTTTCTGGTACGATTTCGTGCTGCCAAAACTCGGGCGCGACTTCGACAACCTGCACCGCTTCCTCAACGACCCGTATCCCGGCGGCCCGAATTGGTACGTCCTGCACATCGAAGCGAACATGGAGCGCATCCGGCGGAAGCTCGCGGCGAAGAGCTGACGGACAAAAGCTCCAAATTCCAAGCTCCAAGCTCCAGAGAAGCTCCAAATCTCAATCATCAAGCTTCGGAATACTGAGCGCGGGATTGAAAATTGATGCTTGGTTTTTCTCTGGTGCTTGGAATTTGGCGCTTGGAGCTTTAGCCTGCGGTCATGTCGCGCGACTACGTCCTGCAACCGTTCCAATCCGAAGTCCACCTTCAGATTGATTACGCGCGCGAACTCAACGAGCAACAGTGCGCCGCCGTCACCGCGCCGCCGGGTGCCGCGCTGGTCATCGCGGGCGCGGGTTCGGGCAAGACGCGCACGCTCACCTACCGCGTCGCGTATCTGCTGGAGCAAGGGATTCCCGCCGACCGGATATTGTTGCTGACGTTCACCAACAAAGCCGCCGGCGAGATGATGCGGCGCGTCACCGACCTGCTCGGCCACGAACTCGCGGCGCTCTGGGGCGGGACGTTTCATTCCATCGGCAATCGCATCCTCCGCCAGCACGCCAAACTCCTCGGTTACGAACGCGATTTCACCATCCTGGACCGCGACGACGCCAAGCATCTCATCAGCACCTGCGTCGCGGAATCGGAGATTGACGTGAAGGCCACGCGCTTTCCGAAAGCTGAAGTGCTGGGCGATATTTTTTCCCTCGCGGTCAACAAACAGCGATCCGTGCGCGAGGTGCTGGAGAAGGAATACGGTTATTTTACCGAGCTGGCGGAAAAAATCGAAGACATCCGGCAACGCTATATCGGGCGCAAGCGTGCCACGAACGCGATGGACTTCGACGACCTGCTCGTGCTCTGGCTGAAGTTGTTGAACGACCACGCCGACGTGCGCGAGCATTACCAGCGGCGCTTCCAGTTCATCCTCGTGGACGAATATCAGGACACGAACAAACTCCAGAGCGACCTGATTGATCTGCTCGCCGCGCGCACGAAGAACGTCATGGTGGTGGGGGACGACGCGCAAAGCATCTACGCCTGGCGCGGCGCGAATTTTCTAAACATTCTCAAATTCCCCGAACGCTATCCCGGCGCGAAAGTTTACAAGATCGAAACCAATTACCGCAGCACGCCGGAGATCCTTGAAGTTGCCAATGCCGCCATCGCCGCCAACGTCCACCAGTTCGCCAAACAACTCACGGCCGCGCGCAAGTCGGGCGCGAAACCGGCGCTGGTGGTCTGCGGCGACGGCGCGCAACAGGCCGCCTTCATCGCCCAGCGCGTGCTCGAACTGCGCGAGGAGGGCGTGGACTTGAAACAGACCGCCGTGCTCTACCGCTCGCACTTCCACGCGCTGGAACTGCAACTCGAACTCACGCGCCGCAACATCCCGTTCAGCATCACGAGCGGCATTCGTTTCTTCGAGCAGGCGCACATCAAGGACGCGACGGCGTATCTCAAGCTTGTTCACAACCCACGCGACGAACTTTCGTTCAAGCGCATCGTGCAACTGCTCCCCGGCGTCGGCGGGAAGGGGGCGGAAAAACTTTGGAGAGTATTCAGTGTTCAGTGTTCAGAGACGGGCGCTGCGTCAACCGAAGCAGGCTCTGGCAACGCGGAATCCACAACTCGCGCGCCGCTCGCAACCGCACTGCAAAAATGCTCCGCTCACGCGCCAAAGAAGACCGCTTTCACTTGGGCGCAGTTCACCGCCACCCTCGCGCAACTCGAAGCCGACGACGTTCGCAATCGCGCGGGCAAAATGCTGGAGCTCGTCATCGAAGCCGGCTACGACGAATACTTGAAGGAGAACTTCGCCAACTACCGCTCGCGGATCGAGGACCTCGAACAACTCGCCGCGTTCTCGCAACAGTTCGCGACCGTCGAGGAATTTCTCACGCAACTCGCCTTGCTCACGAACGTCGAGGCCGAGGCCGACCAACCCGCCAATCGCGACGACGAAAAAATCCGGCTGTCCACGATTCACCAGGCCAAGGGACTGGAGTTCGACGTCGTGTTTGTCATCATGCTTTGCGATGGTTTGTTCCCTTCCGAGCGTTCGCTCGGCAGCGAAGAGGGCGAGGAGGAAGAGCGCCGGTTGTTTTACGTCGCCGTCACGCGCGCCCGGAACGAACTTTACCTCACTTATCCGCTCATGCGCGCCGGTTACGGCAACAGCGGCATGACGATGCAACAGCCCTCGCGTTTCTTGAACGAAATCCCGCCAGAATTATTGGAGGAATGGAATATGCGTCCGTACGCGTAGGCGTTCACTTTTCGCCGGGCAGTTTGGCCAGCGCTTCCGCCAGATTCTTCTGCGCTTGATTGAACTCCGGCTGCAACCGCACGGCTTCGCGGAACTCCGCAATCGCCGGCGCCGTCTCTCCGTGCTCCAGCAGCGCGAAGCCGAGATTGTTCCGGGCGGTCGCGGATTCCGGCGCGAGGCGCACGGCTTCGCGGCCCGCGCGGATGGCGGCCTCGAACTCGCGGCGCAGCGCGAGGGCATACGCGAGATTGCTGTGCGCGTCCGCGGCGGTGGGTCGCAACTTCACCGCCGCGCGCAAGTGCGTCACCGCGTCGTCGAGCCGGCCGCTTTGCCCGAGCAAGATTGCCACGGCCTGGTGCGCGGCGAAATCATCCGGGCGCAGCCGCAGCGCGGCAATTCCGCCGCCAAGGCCGGCACACTTTGCGATGGCCCGCCGAATTCCGGTTGCAACCCGGCGATGGTGAAAATGATTTTCAACGAACGTGGTCCCCGGCATCACTCGGCACCGGCCCCGCCGCCACCGGCCGGCGCGGTTGCTTCCGCCGCGTAGCGACCGTGAGCGCCGTCCACATCGCGGGCGCGGCGAATTTCGCGAACAGCCCCATGACGATGAAACTCATCAAATTGCCGCCGACGAGTTTGATGTTGGACGTTTCGAGGTTGAACGCGCCGAAAATCAAAATCACCGTGGCGAGCGCGCAACCCATGAGCCGGATTTTTTGGACTTGAACAAAGTGCCGGTAAATCCAGCCGTAGAACATGCCCAGCACGAAGATCGGCGCGAACATCCCCACGTAGCCGAAATCAATGTAGCTCTCGCCGACATAACCGATGCCGATGGACGTGCCCTGTTCCGTCCCGGCCACTTGAATGCCCGTGTACCGGACCGTCCGCTCCGAATCATCCAGCGCGGGTTTGTTGGGAAAAAGAATGCGCGGCGTCAGCACGTGCTTCACCGCGCCCAGCCACAGCGCGCCGCGTTCGTGCGGCACATTTTCCGGCACGTTCATCAGCGTCATGGCGAAAAATTTCACATAGCTCACGCGAATGACCAGCGTGTCGAACCCTTCATCCAACGAGGCCCAGTCCAGTTTCCCGACCAGCTCGGCCAGTTTCTCCGCCCGCTGGCCGACCGGCACCACGACCTCCTGCTGGCCGGAGCCCTGGTTGAGAAATTCACGGTACTCGCCCTTGACGACACTCCACACCACCGACAACGCCATCACGACCATTCCCACCGCGATCAACTGAACCAGCCGCCAGCCCTTCCACCACTGATACGCCAACGGCAGCGCCACCAGCAGAACGAAAAACACGCCTTTGAACCCCGCGAAAAATCCCATGATGCCGGTCACGAATTCAATGAGGATGAGCGTGCCCAGCAAGAGGTAATACCGGCGCTGCACCAACACCGCCGCCGCCAGCAGAAACACCAGCACCCACCGGATGGTCGCGGCCGCCAGCAGCGCCTGCTGCAACGCCGGAATCCGCGCCGCCATGGCTTCCACAAACGAGAAGACGACGAACGCCACGAGGTACCACATGAACAGCGTCGGAATTTGCAGCCCGCGGGACTCATCCCGGATGGCCGCGCCCACCCGCGAAGACCGGCCGAATTGCATCAGCCGCATCCCCACCGCCAGCACAAACACGGCGATCAAGCTCAGCCACGTCGCCCTGGCCAGTTGCGGCCCGCCAAAAATACCGTCCAACGAGAGGCGGTGCCAGTCCGTGTAGAAAATCGCAATCGAACCTTGCAACCACTGCATCCCGCACGCGAACAACATCGCGGGCGGTTCGCCTTCGAGCCACAACAGTTCGATGAAGACCGGCACCAGCAAAATGGCAAACGCCGTGAGCACCGGGTTGGCCGTGAAATATCCGCCCGCCGCCAGCAACAGAAAAACTCCCCACGCCCAGGCCGGCAGTTTGAAGAACTTATCCCCGCGTCCGCTGCGGAGCCGTCGTCGCGGATTCGTTCGGTGCGCGCTCGGCCCCGTTGTCTCCGGCCCGGATGCCGCCGCAATGTGTGCCACCTCAGCCATGGTTACGAAACTTGGTTTGCCCCGCCGACCGCGCCCCGCAGCAGGCTTTCAATTTCAGCCGCGGTCTTCTCAATCGTGAACAACTCGCGCACGCGCCGGCGCCCGGCGTCACCCATCGCGCGCGCCCGCACGGGATCGTCCATCAACCACTCGAGTTTGGCCGCCAGTTCCGCGGGCGCGTCCGAAGTCACGAGCCAGCCCGTTTCGCCATCCACCACAATTTCCGGCAGGCCGCCGCGCCGGCTCGCGATCACCGGCAGACCATACGCCGAAGCCTCCACCGCGACCATCCCGAACGGCTCGTCGAAACAACTCGGCACCGCGCACACGTCCAGGTTTCCGTACACGCGGCTCAGATCACTTTCATATCCCATCCAGCGCCAGCAACCGTTCAAACCCGCCGCCGCGATTTTTCCTTTGAGCCGTTCAACGTACTCCGTGCTGCCGCTGCCAAAAACCTCGACCACAAAATTCCGCCCGCGCGCCTTGAGCCGTTCCGCCGCTTGCACCAAACAGTCGTGCCCTTTGTGCGCCGAAATTTGTCCCGCAATCCCGATGCGAAACACATCGCCCGCCTCGCGCCCCCGCGCCGCCGCCACCTGATCCACTTCGCGCAGCTTCGTTTCTGAGAACGCACCGATCTTGATGACGCGGATTTTTTCCGGCGTCACGCCCAGCTTCGACAAGTGCCGCGCCATCTGATCGGACGTGGCGATGAAGTTCGCCAGCTTCCGGCCGAGCAACCGGTACATCTTTCGGTTCGGAAAATTCACCGCCTTGTCGCTGTGCTCGATCAGAAACGCCGGGCGCCGTCCGAGAAACGGATACAACAGCAGCCCCTGCCGCGGGTTCGTCAAAATCACCGCGTCCGGCCGGAAAGATTTCGCGAGCCGCGAAAATCCCCGCCACACGGACGGCAGATACGCCAGCGCATTGGCCGTCCACCACAGCCCTCGCGGCGACGGTCGCAGCACCAGCGCGCCCATCGGCAGCCGCACTTCGCGCAGCCCCAACGACACCAGCCGCCGCCCGAATTCGCCGTCCGTCCATGTCGAAGTCACCGCCACGACTTCATGCCCGCGCTCCCGCAGCCCACTCAAAATATTCAAGCTCATCGCCTCCGCGCCGAACACGCGCCACGAAGTGCAGACCATCAAGATTTTCATCGCGCCACCGCCTTCGGTTTTCCCACCGCGAAATTTCCGGGGCCAAAAGATTTCACGGCGGCCACCGTCCCCGCCACCGCCGCTTCCACCGAATAAACCGCCGCCTTCGCGCGTAACGCGGCGGAAAAATCGTGCCCTGCCCGGCGAAGTTTCTCCACCGCGCCCAGGCAATCCGCCAACCTTTCCACGTCACCGACGGGAAAGGTGAAACCCGTTCGTCCTGGTTCGATCAAGTCCGGCGCGCAGCCGACCGCATCCGAAACAATGGCCGGCAATCCGCACGCCATCGCTTCATTCACCACGAGTCCCCACGTCTCACTCTCCGACGGCAACACGAGCACGTCCGCGGCAGCGTAGTAACGCGGCAGTTCAGACTGGTTTTTGAACCCTTCAAAACGCGCGCTCACTCCCAACGTCGCCGCCCGTTCGCGCAACGCCGCTTCCATTTCTCCCGCCCCGACAAACACGGCCATCACCTTCACGTCGCTCCCGCGCAATTTACCGAGCGCGTGCAAAATATCCTGCGGCCGCTTGATCGCCTGGAATTTCCCGACGAACAACGCCACCACCGTCCGCTCATCCGCACCCCATTCCTTTCTGCCTTCTGCCTTCTGCCTTCTGCCTTCGGCTGCTTTTCCCCCAAACCACTCGTTGTCCACGAAGTGTGGCGCAAAAAAAAATTTCCGCTCCGGCACGCCGTAGTGCGCGAGATATTCCCGGTTGCGCTGGCCGACCACGAGGAAGCCATCGAACTGCCGCAGCAGTGGCCGATACAAAATCTCCTTCGCCCAGCGCTTGAGCCGCGAGCGGGGCGTGTGGAGTTGCGAATCCCCGCGCACCAGCACCGGCACGCCCGCGCGCCGGCACGCCCGCGCCGCCTGCCAGTACGCTTTCAGATGCCAGCCGGAGACAATGAAGGCGTCAAAGTGCGGAGTGCGGAGTTTGGAGTGCGGAGTTAATTGACCTTTGAGGATCTCGTTTATCTCGGGAGTATCGCAGCCGGAAAAATGATTCACACCGGGCCGCGCGGAAACATTTTTCAAAAAGCGGTGCTGATAGCCCGCCAGCAAATCCACATCCCAGTCGAACGCCACGCCGAATCCCGCCCGCCCCTGCTCCGCCGCGCTCTGCTGGTGGCAGATGAAAACTTGCAGTTCCAACGCCTTCGCCAACGCCCGGAACCACGGCGCTTGGTACTGGATCGGATGACTCGTGAGCACGCCAAGCTTCATCGCGCCGCCTCCGGTTTTCCCCCGCGCGCCACTGCTTCATCCAACGCCGCCGCCAGAATTCTCGCCGACGCGCGCGCCGAATGTCTGGCCAGCGCGTCCCATTGCACCGTGCCTTCCGAGAATTCGTTGTTGAAAATAAATCGCTCCAGTTCCGCCGCCAGCGCAACGGCGTCCGGCAATTCCTTCTCCGTCAACGTGACCAGTTGCCCGGCCCGCGTCGCCCGCAACACGCCCACCGCCGTGCTGTCCCGATGCAACAGCGCGAACACCGGCCGCCGCGACATCACCGATTGAAAAATCTTCGACGGTGAATAGTGCGGCTCCGTCGAACCCATCACCAGGATTCCCGACGCCGCGTGGAGATGATTCAGCACGTTCAGATACGGCATCCGTTGCGGCGTCTCAGACACGCAATCCGACAACCCATGCCGCTCGATGCTCGGACGAATGTTAAAGCCCTGTGGATCATTCGGAGATTTTCCCGTGCCGACGAAATGCAGATGAAACAATTTGCCGAGGCCGTCACGCCGTTGCCGCAACAACGCCAGCGCTTCCAACAACCGTTCCAGCACGGCGTAACCTTGCGGCAACATCGCACCGGCGTAAATGAGATTGAACTTCCCGGCGTGCGCCGCGAATAACTTCGCCGGACGCGGATGCCGCCGCGCGTAATCGTGGTCCACCTCGCTCCCGCCGTACGGCATCTCCGCTAGCACCGCTTGCCGCGTCAAATGTGGATTGCGATCCAGCACGCCCTGAAAATACCGGCGGTTGATTCCGGTGATCAGCGAAGCGTCGCGCACTGCCCACGGCTCCAGCCACTCCGCCAGCCGCGCCGAGGCCCACGCCTTTGTAAAAAGATTTCTCGACCCCGGAAACTCATGCACCCACGGATCAATGTAATCAATCCCGTACGGCACGCCCGTCTTGCGCTTCACCATCCGTCCCAGAAGCGCGGAAAAATTCGACGGAATCGTGATGTGAACAAAGTCCACGCCGTTCCCCCGCGATAACTCACACAGCGCCAGTCGGTGCGCGCGAAACGCCCGGACGCCGAGGTCGCCGACAAGCCGGATTGGCCGCGTGCCGAAAGCCTTCGTGCGAATGACCTTCAAATCCGGCGGCACCAATTCCATCAGATCAGTTTCGATTTGCTCCTCGTAATAATCCCAGTGCGTGGTGACGATGACCGGCTCCCAGCCGAACTCGCGCAGGTGCAGACTCCACAAGCGCGAGCGATGCACCGACGCCAGGTTGCCCGGCACAAAGTGCGCCGCGACCAACGCCACCCGTCGGAGCGGAGCACTCATGCCGGAATCGCCACCACCGTCGGACTCCACGTCCCAGCCAATGGCTCGACGCGATATTGCAACGCCGCGAACTGATCCAACAACTGCTTCGGCCCGTAGCCAAATTGCTTTTGCAACTCCTCGTCCGCTTCACAGACGATCAATGGCCGTTCCGCGCGCAACATTTCCGCCGCGCCTTGCAACGCCAGCAGTTCCGCGCCCTCGATGTCCAGCTTCATCGCCTGAATATTTTTCACGCCGGCAGCGCGCCACCAGGTATCGAGTTTCGTCATCTTGACCTGCCGCGCGCCGCCCGCTTCGACCACGCCGCTGTTCCCGGAATCTTCGCGCATGTTCAACCCCACGGTGCCGTCGCGATGGCCCACCGCCGTTTCGTGAAGCTGCAAATTGCCCAGCCGCTCGCGCGAAATGGTTTTCCGCAGACAACGCAGCGGTCGCTCATCAATCTCGAAGGCGTGGATCGCCCCGGATTCACCGACGACATCCAGCGCCAACATGCTGTAAAAGCCCACGTTCGCGCTGACATCGAGAAAAGTCCCGCCCGGCTTGAGCGCGCCGCGGAATGGCTCGAACACCTTCGGATCAAATTCGCCCTTCGCAAAAATTCCCCGACTGACGCCGGAGCGCAGGTCCACGAACATGCGTCGCCCCGACTTGATGCGCACCGCCACCGGCCACGGCCAATGCCGCGCCACGGCCAGCCCCAGCTTGCGCACCGGCGTCAGCCAAGTGGCTTTGATTGTTTTTTGAATCGTTTGCATGGTTGCGAAGTTCCCGCCGCCGGCTCAACTCCACTCGCGATCCTTCAAGAGCGCACTGGTCTTGTTCACGAACACAAAATCACCGATGCGCAACCGCGCGTCGCGTCCGCGCCCGGACAGGCTGGCGATGTCGAACAACTCGAATCCGTTTCGCTGCAACTCGGCTGCGATGTCGCCGAACACACTTCGCTGCCACGCCGCCGGCGCGAAGACGTGCGCCTCGGTCACGAACACTTCGACCTGTTTCAATAACCGCCCCGCCCCGCGCAGTGCCGGCAACTCGTGGCCTTCGAGGTCCAGCTTGAGCAACACCCGCTCGCCGGCGGAAATTTTTTCCGCGAACAATTCATCCAACGTCGTCGCCGGCAACGTCACGGGCTTCAACCCCGCCGCGAAAACCTCCGCGCTGCCGACGAACGCGCCCGAACTGCCCGAGCCGTCCACGTCGAACATCGTGACCGACGACTTCCCGCCCTCGGTCAGCGCAACGGCATGAAGCTCCGCGCCCGGATGCTCTGCCGTGAATCGCTCGAGCACCGGCTGACACGCCGGCTGCGGCTCGATCAAATGCAACCGCGCGTCCGGAAAAACTCCCGCCGCCACCCCCGCCCACTGCGCCTGGTTCGCGCCGCCGTCAATGATCCGGCCCGGTGCAAACCCAAGTTTTTTCAGGAGTGAGAGGGTTTCCTCCATCGCCTGAAAACGATTCGGCTGGGCGCTCCGCGAAATGCGAATCCCAAAACGGAGGAGAAGTTGTTTGACCAGTGCTTTCATAAAAAAGTGATGCGCCTCACCGCCGCGTGCTCTGAACCATGGCGTCGCAAAGCTGTTCGAACTGCGCCACGATCGCCACCGCGTTGAAGCGTTGTTCGCAATCCGCTCTCACCGCCGCGCGATCGAGGCCGGAAAGTCTTTGAACGGCCAAGGAAAAATCCTCGACCCTGCGGCAGACAAATCCGTTGACGTTGTCGCGCACGACCTCGGGCACGCTGCCGCACGGCGTCGCGAGCACCGGCGTGCCGCAAGCCATCGCCTCCGCCATCACGATGCCAAAACCCTCTTTGTATTGCGTCGGAAACAGCAGCGCGGCGCAGCGCCCGAGCAACTCGTTCTTTTGCGCGTCGTTCACCGGCCCGATGTATTCCACCTGCCGACCGTCGAGGTGCGGTGCAACTTCCTGGTCGAAGTATCCCAAATCGGCGGTCGTGGTCACTTTGTTGCCGGCAATGATCAGCTTCCTCCCCGCCGCCTTCGCCGCCGCAATCGCGGTATGAACACCCTTCATCGCTTCCAATCGTCCGAGGTAAACCAGCGGCGCATCCGGCGCAACCCGCTCGACGAACTGATACTTCTCCATCTCCACGCCGTCAAAAATGGTTCGCCATTGACCGCCCGCCCGTCCTAGATCGGGCCGGTCGCTGTAAACACTCGTGCTCGATCCGACGAAACAAATTGAATCCCCGCCCAATCGCACGGCCTTGGCGACACTGCCCCACGGCACCGAACCGCGACAGTACCGCTGAATTTTCGGCAGCCCGCGCAACGGCAACACCGGGAGCAACGCCGCCAGTCTTCCCCAACTCAAAATCACGTCGAACTCCCGGCGGCGACGCCACAGTCCCCAACCGACCTGCCAGAGTTCCAGCGCGCGCGCCCGCAACCCCTGATGCGGCGGCACGCCATAGCCGACGAGATTTTTGGTGACGCTGCTTTCCGGATGCGCAAAAAGAAATATTCCGTGCCCGCGTGCCTGCAACCCGCGCACGACGAAGTCCGCGATCCGTTCGATGCCGCCGTACTGCAACGGCGGCACGGGATAGTAAGGATCAACTGTGACCGCGATTCGCATCGTTCATTTTTCCGAAATACTTTTCGCCACCGCTGCGAGCAACGCGCCGCGTTCGGCGGGGTGCTCCCAATGCCATCGGCGACGTGCTCCATCCCACGCCGCGCGCCGCGCTTTCAACAACGCCTCCGGGTCGTCGGCCCACGCCTTGAGTCCGGCGGCCAGTTGCCGGGCCTCGCCAATTTTGTAAAACAACGCGCCGCCGCCGAGATCCTCCGCCAGCGGGCGCTGACCCGGTGTGTCGGTGAACACCACCGCCAGACCCGCGAGCAGATACGTGAACGGTTTGTTGCACAGACACAACGCCCGATTCAACACGTGCGCCTGTTCCAGCGCGAGGCCGATGTCATTGCCCCGGCACAAATCCACCACGTCCGCCGACGGCGACGGGGGAAAATGTTCGACCTGCAATCGCGGCGCCGCGCGCTTCGCAAACTCCCGGAACGATTCGAGGTAGCCCGCCGCCGCCGTCCCGCGCAACGTCAGCCGCGCCGCGATGTCCGCCAGCCCGATGGCTTCGACCGCTTCCTCCAACCCACGTCCCCCGCCGACCGTCTGACTCAGCCACACAAAGCGCAACTCGCCCGCCGGCGACATCGAAAAATCCGGCGCGCGCGCCGGCAGCGGGAACACGTTGTTCAACGGAAAAACCGCCACGCCATAACGCCGCCGGTATTCGGCGGCGATGGCCTCGCTCCCGGCGGTCAGGAACGCCGCGTCGCGCAACGTGCGCCGCTCGATGTTCGACACCAGCGAGTGCGCCAGCCGCGCCTCGGCGCTCTCGTCCTGTTCCGCGCTGTGGTAATCCTCCAAATCCAGTGCGAACGGAACCCCGAGCCGCCGCGCCGCCGCCGCCGCCACGGAAATCCCGACGCCCGTGCCGCCGTAAATAAAATCTGCCGGCTCGCTGACCGCCAACCGAAACAATTCCGGATGCGCGCGACTGTATGCGCGCGCGGCGAGCGCCAGTCCCGTTCTCTCGGGCCCGAGCACCCGTGCCAACTTCCGCGCCAGATGATAACGCAGCCCGGTCTTGAAATGGTTGAAGCTGGCCCGGGACTTTTCGTAATCAAACACGCTCCAGGCCCAGCTCCGGCTCTGCCGCAAGTACGCGTCCGCCTCGCGCGCCCACGGAACATAATTGGCGCTGACCACCCGGACGCGATACCCGGCCTCCTGCAACGTATCCGCCGCCTTCAACATCCGCGGGCAAGTGGACAGGTGCCCGGCGGTCACCACGCAAATGCGTTTGCCCGCGAGCGAAACTGATGACGAACTGGAATTCATTCCCACAGAATCAAAGTGTCAGCCAGCGGCACCAGCGTTCGCCGCCGGGCAATCGCACAATCACGGTTCGCAGCGGGCCGGGGAAGCCGACGCGAAAAACCGTCAGCACGACCAACGCGTAACCCACGGAACTCATCGCCAGATGCGCCACGAGCGGCAAATCCAACGCGAGTTGCCCGAGCCCAAACAGCGCGCCGCCACCAATTCCCGCCGCGACCGCCGGCGGGAGAACGGTCCGCCACAGCCAGCCGCGTTCGAGCAGCCGCGCGCAAAACCCCATGCCGACGGCCACGGCGAGAAATTGTCCGCCGGCCAGCGCCCAAGAGTACGCCAGCGTGCCGCCGTGCAACCACGCCACGAGCATCGCCGGCAGACTCAGGCACGCCGCCGCCAGGCTGACGGCGAAGGAAAATTTCAGCCGGTTCGCCGCCAGCAAAATGGAGCCGAAGAGCAACGCCGCCGCCACGCTCCACGCCAGCACCGTGCCCGGCGCGATGAGCGGGTCCGCGGCGATCCATTTCACGCCGTAGAGCAACCGCGAGAGCGCCGGTCCTTCGAACAGCACGAAGACCGCGCCCGGGATTGACACCAGCAACATCGCCTGCACCACGAGCGTCGCGTGCCGCGCGAACTGCACCGGGTCGTGCGCGCTGCGCGGCAGCAGTGGATACACCGTCTCCACGATCAGTCCGTTCAACCGCCCGAACGTCGTCGCGAACAACACCTGCGCGCGGTTGAGCAACCCGATGGCTTCGTAGCCAAGGGCGCGTGGTAAAATCAACGACTCCACCAACCCTCGCCCCGCCGTGAGCAGCGCCGTGCCGGAGAGCTGCGTGCCGAAGCGAAATTGCGCGCGATATTTTTTCCAGTCCGGCCAGCGCCACCAGCCCGCCGGCGGTCGCCAGCCACGAATGACCAGCAAGTCGAAACCGTAAACCATGCCGTGGAGAACATTGGAACTGATGATCAGCGCGTACGCCCCTACGCCCATCAAGCCGAGGACCGCCGCGCTGCCCGCTGTGATGATGACGCCCGTACCTTGCAGCAGCCGCAGGCGGGGGAAATCCATATCGCGTTTCAGCATGCTGATCCGCAAATAGCTGGGCCAGGCCAGGAATAATCCGATCGAGGCCACGTGCAACAGCGGCGCCACCGGGCGATAGGTTGGAACCAACCACGCGAAACCGCCGACCACATTGCAAAGTACACCGAGCGCGAACTGAATGTAGAAACCGACCCGCCAATGCGTGGACCAGTCCGGCGCTTCGCCCGCGCGCAGTTGCAACGCCTGATCCGAAAAACTGCCGCAGTTGAAGCATGTGATGATGGCGAGAAAACCCGTCGCCACATTGGCGCGGCCATATTCCGCCGGCGCGAGGATCCGGACCAGCAGCAACATCGAAGCGAAGTTGGTCGCGGCCAGAAAAACCTGGAAGACGCTGTTCCAGGCCAATCCTCGGAGGATCAGCCGGCGGGAATGTCCCGGCGTGGTTTCGGCGTTTGACATTCAATCGTTCGTGCAGGTCACCCAAAAAATATCCTTGTAGCGGCCGACTTTCGCGGACGTGAGCACCGCCGCCAGGTCGCGCTCCACCACACAACCACTGTCCCCCGCATACGCCCCGAGCGCGCGCGCCCACCGGCCTTCGTTCAATTGCGCATGATAGCTGACGGTGCGGTAGGACCGTTTCAGAAAGTCATCAATCTCCGCGAGCGAGTACGCCGGATCGAGCATGGCCGGATGAATTTCCACGAACAGCCGCGGCCGATGTTGCCGGATGAAATTGGCGGCGCCGAACAGGACGTGCCCCTCATAGCCTTCGACATCTATTTTCAAAAAGTCCGCCCTCTGCTCCAACGCGCCGTCCAGCGCCACCATCTCAACTTCCATCCCGCCGCTGTCGCCCGGCGCCAACACACCGCCGTTGATCGTCTGTCCGAACCGCACCCGGCCCGGTCGCGCGCCCACGGCCTTCTCGATGACGCTGACGTTGCCAAAAGAGTTGCGCGCGATGTTCAGTTTCAATTCGATCAGGTTCATCGGCTCGGGTTCAAAACAAACCACGCGGCCCTTCGGCCCGATCACTTGTTCAAACATCAGCAGGTAGTAGCCGATGTTCGCGCCGACATCCACGACCGTCATTCCGGGCGCGAGGAACGGCCGGATGAGATGCCGCTCGCGCACGAAGCGCTCGCCCTGGAGATAAAGCAGTTGCTGGGCGTGACTGCGTGAGACGTCCAGGAAGACGCGGGCGCCGAACAGCGGGCGCGAAACCAATTGCGGGCCCGACGCGGCCCGAAATGTCCAGCTCGCCAGCCGCAAGGTTTGCATGCGCCAGACGGCAGCGACACCGCGCGCAAAATTATGTTTGAAGCGACTCATGAAAAACTCAGGCATTCGCCGGTTGTTCGCGGGCAATCGCGGCCACGTCACGGCGCGAGCACGCCAGCAGTTCCTGACAGCTCGCGATGACTTCATCGGTGCCGATGCGCTGGAGACATTCGTTCTTTCGTTCCACACATTCCACCAAGCCGCAGCCTTCACATTCGATCTGCGAACGCAACACGCGGCTCTCGACGCCGTAGGGATTCCAAAGTCCGGGGTGCGCGCGCGCGGAAAAGATCGCCGCGCACGGCACGCCGACCGCGGCGGCGAGGTGCATCGTGCCGGTGTCGTTGCCGAGGTAGAGCTGGCAGCGCGACAACGCCGCCGCCGCGCCGCGCAATGAGAGCGCGCCCGCCGCGTTGAAACCGCGGCCCCACGCCCGCAACAAACGTCCGGCCATTTCCGCATCCTCCGGCCCGCCGAAAACCACCGGCCACACGTCGAACTCGCGGATCAGTCCGGCGACCACTTCGCCAAAGCGTTCCTCGGGCCAGCGCTTCGCCGGCATCTTCGAGCCCGGTCCGACGCCGAGCCACGCGCGTCCACCGTCGGCGGCAAGGCGCGCCCGCCATTCCGCCACTTCCGTTTCCTCCGCCGCGCCCAACCCCAGATGCAACGAACCCCGGCTCACCGCGGGCACGGCGTAACCGTCCGCCGCCAGGCGCGCGAGCAACAAATCCGATTCCGCCGCCGTCGCGCGCAGCGGTTCGCCGGAGATTTTTTTCGGCAGTTCAACGAAGCCTTTCATGCCGATGAAATTTTGGATCCCGGCGGCGGCAAAATATTTTCGGTCGCGCTCCACTTGCGCGGGCCGGCGTCCACTCGGCGCGAGATAGACGAGCGTGTCGAATTTTTTCCGCCGCAAACGCAACGCCAACGCCGCCAGCCGGAGCGGGCGCTGCAATCGCCCGACTGGCGAATCGTCCACGACGTAGGATTTGAAGCGGTCGAAGAGGCTCGTGCCGCGCAACAAGTCCGCCGCCAGCACGCGCGCTTTGCCCGGATGCCGGTCGCATAACAACGTCAGCCGCGCGGCGGGGAACTGGTCGCGGATCACCCGCATCGCCGGCAGCGCGACGATCGTGTCGCCCAACTGGCCGATGCGGAAGACGAGAATGTTCTGGCGGGCCGCGCGCCGGAGTTTCGTTTTCAATTCCGCCATGACCGCCGCGCAACGGCGGTTGAATTGCGACCGGGAAAATTCACGCGCCCGTTCCGGCACAACTCCGCGCGGCAACGCGAGCGCGCGGCGGATCGCGTTTTTGATTTGTTCCGGGTCCGCAGGGTCGGCCAGCACGGCGCGCTCGCAGCCGCCCATCACCTCGCCGCTCGCGTCGGCCTTGCTCGCCACGACCGGAATGCCGCACGCCAGCGCTTCGAGATAGACGATGCCGAAACCTTCACCGCGACCGGGCATCACGAAGGCATCCGCCAGCCGGTAGTGATCCGGCAACGCGTCGTCCGCCACCCAGCCCGCAAACACCACGCGCTCGCGCAGGCCGAGCCGGGAAACTTTTTCTTCCAGCCGCGCGCGGTCGCCGCCGTCGCCGACGATGAGATAATTGAGATTCGGGATCTCACGCGCGAGCGCCGGCAGCACGTCGAGCACTTCGTCAATACCTTTGTAACGTTCCGATTCCGACAACCGGGCCACGGTCAGCAACACCGTGCGGTCGCGCAGGCCGAGCCGTTCGAGCAGCGCCGGATTTTTCGCGTCGGGCGAAAATTTTTCCAGATCCACGCTGTTGGGCAGGACGAAATCCAGCGCGCTGGCGACCTGCGCCCAGGCAAAAAATCGCCGGCGCGTGAATTGACTGACGGCCACCACCGCGTCCACGCGCTGCGCCAGCCGGCGCACGAGCCGGTTCTTTGGCGGCGACCACGCTTCGATGCCGTGAAGAATGAGCACGACCGGCGCGCCGGTGAGCAACCGCGCGAGTACAGCCAGCGGCAGCAGATTCAAATGCCCGCAGAAAATGATTTCCGGTTTCGGATTTCCCACCGCCGATCTCAGAACGGCGAATGAATAGCGGAGCTTTCCCCCGACGCCCGAGATGTTGAACTTCAGCCCGGCGGGAAGTTCACCGGTCGGCGCCGGCAGCAGACGCGGGAACGCCGTGACTTCCCGCGCGTTCGCGGTCTCGCACAACCCGGTCAGCAGGTCGCGGTTGAATTTCGCGATCCCGCCGCGACCACCGAACGCATCCGTGACCAGCGCGAGGGCCCGCTGCCATTGCGGGGTTACGGTGGCGGCAGTTTGCCGCGGGTTTGCGCAACGGGCGTAAACGCCGCGCGTCCAGCCGCGCAGCCCGCGCTCGGCGCGAAACGGCGCGGCGGCGGGATCGTGTTCGATCAACCACTGACGCACCGGAACCTGAAAACCGGTCTTGCGGCGGCTCAGGATCGCCGCGGGAAGTTTCTTTTGCGGCGCGTCCGCCATGTCGAGCTTCGTCGGCGGCGTCGCGCTGACCAACGCCGGCGCGAGCGAGCCCAGCAAGGTCGCGTCCACCAATGGCACGCGGATTTCCAGCGAGTGCGCCATGCCCGCCCAATCCGCATCGCGCAGGAGCTGGTTGCGCATGTACCAATTCATTTCCAGCGCGGAGACTTTTGCGCGGGAACTCGACAGGCCGGCGGTCGTCTCGTCGAGCCGCAACAGGGTTTGCAGTTCCGCCAAGCCGCGCGTCAGGAATCCGGGATCGGGCGCCGCCGGCAATTCCCACGGCATGAACATCCCGCGCCGCAACAGATACGCGCCGCCGAAACTGCCGCCATATTCCAGCGCGCCGGCGTACTTCGGCGAGGTGAAATGTTTCAGCAGGGGCGCACTCGTCGCGCGAAACATTTTACCGAGGCCGTTCCGCGCGCCGAGCCAGCCCAGCGAACGCGCGCTGCGTGGCACCTGCGTGAAGCTGGGATAACCGCCAAACATTTCGTCGCCGCCGAGACCGGAGAGAGCGACTTTCAATCCGGCGCGCTTCGCCGCGAGACTGACGAAGTAGGTGTTTACGCCATCGGTGCTCGGCTGGTCCATCGCGTCGAAGAGGCGTTCGATTTGGTTTTGAAAATCCTGGCGCGTGACCCAGATGGTTTGATGCTGCGCGCCGTATTGCCGGGCGATAACTTCTGCGAGCTGCGTCTCGTCGCTCTGCGTGCCGCGAAATTCCTCGAAGCCGAGCGTCACCGTCCGCAACGTGCCGCCCTGCTCCGCCGCCAGCGCGGCGAGAGTCGTCGAATCAAGCCCGGACGAAAGAAACACCCCGACCGGCACGTCCGCGATGAGGTGGTGCGCGACGGAGTCGCGAAGAAGAGCTGAAAGCTGAAAATTGAACTCCGATAAATCGCGCGCGGGAGCTGAAAGCTGGGACTTTTCGGCCGCACGGAAAATGTTGGAGACGGAGCAAAAGTTTTTTTCTCGCCGTGAACCGTCGGCCCCGGCCCAAAACGTCGAACCGGCGGGCAGCGAGCGGATTTCGCGATACAAGGTGAAGGGTTCGGGAACGTGGCCCCATAAATAAAATCCGGCGTGACCGGCGGAACAAGGTGAGGTGGAGATTTTTCCGCCCGCGAGCAGCGCCTTCACTTGCGAAGCGACGCGCAAAGTTTTGCCGTCGTCGGCGAGGTAAAGCGGTTTGATGCCGAAGGGATCGCGGGCAAGAAACAATCCGCGCTTCACGCCGTCCCAGATGGCGAAGGCGTACATGCCGCGCAGTTCGTTCACCATCGCGTCGCCATGCTCGGCGTAGAGGTGCAGGAGCACTTCGGTGTCGCTGGTGGATTTGAAAAGATGGCCTCTGGCTTCGAGCGCCGAACGCAGCGCGCGGTAATTGTAAATTTCGCCGTTGAAGGTGATCGCGAGTTTTCGCTCCGGCCAGAGCATCGGCTGCGCGCCCGCCGGCGAGAGGTCAATGATCGAGAGCCGCCGGTGGCCAAGCCCGACACGACGTTGCGGATCGAACCAGTTGCCCGCGCCATCCGGCCCGCGCGAGGTCATACGGTCGCGAATGGCGGTGAGTTCGCCCTCGTCCACGCCGGGGGCGTTCGAGTCGTAAGAAAAAATGGCTGCGATGCCGCACATGGCTATTTCCTCGCGATGAAATGATTTCCCAGCACGAGCACATCCATCTTCGTGCGCAGGAAACAGTCGAGCGCTTCTTGCGGTTTGCAGACCACCGGCTCGTTCTCGTTGAACGAGGTGTTGAGCACCATCGGCACGGAGGTCAGCCGGAAGAATTCTGAAATCAACTGGTGGTACAGCGGGTTGGTTTCACGGTGAACCGTTTGCAAACGACCGGAGCCGTCGGCGTGCGTGGTGGCGGGCACGAGTTTTCTTTTCGCTTCGCGCACTTGAAAAACTTCCATCATGAACGGCACGTCGTCGTCCTGCTCGAACCATTCGCTGACGGCTTCGCGGAGAATCGAGGGCGCGAAAGGCCGGAAGGATTCGCGGCGTTTGATCTTGGCGTTGAGGATTTCCTTCATGTCGGCGCGGCGCGGGTCGCCGAGGATGGAGCGGTTGCCGAGCGCGCGCGGCCCCCATTCCATCCGGCCTTGAAACCAGCCGATGACTTTCCCCTCGCTGATCGCCTGCGCGGTAACGCGACAGAGTTCGGCGTTGTCGGCGAGCTCGCGAACTTCACAGCCTTCGCTCGCGATGTCAGCGCGGCGGGAATCGAGGAGCGCGCGGATTTCTTCCGGCGAGGATTGCGGCCCGACGTAAGCGTGATCCATCTGGAATCGCGCGACCGGATGGCTGTGATCGTGCGAGTGGCAACCTCAGCCGTCATGCTGCGCCACTCCGTGCTGCAACACAAACGCCGCGCCGATGGCCCCGCCGGCATCACCCGCGGCGGCGGGGAGATACATCTTTTTGAACGGCGTATTGAGATAGACCTTGCCATTGGCGACGGAGTTCATCGCGCAACCGCCGGAGAGCGCGAGTTGGTCGCAACGATATTTTTTGTGGAGCGCGTTGAGCAAGGCGAAGAACACCTCCTCGTACATCGCTTGCGCCGAGCGCGCCAGGTCCTTGTGTTTTTGGGTGAGCGGCTCGTCCTTTTTTCGCGTCGGGCCAAGCAGCTTCTCCAACTCCGGCGTGTAGAGCGTTCCGACTTCGGGCGTGCAGTTGTTCCAGGTGTAACTGACGTTCTCGTTGTGATGGCGGAAATATTTCAGGCCGAGGCGGTACGTGCCGTCGCTCTGCACGCGCACGACCTCGCGCATTTCGTTGAGGAACTTCGGTTCGCCGTACGGCGCGAGGCCCATGACTTTGTATTCGTCGCCGAACCACGGAAAGCCGATGAGCTGCGTGATCGCGGAGTAAAAAATTCCGAGCGAGTGCGGAAAATAGACGCGGCCATCAATCGTGATTTCGCCGTCGCGCCCCATGCCCCACGCTGCGCTGGCGAAATCACCGAAGCCATCCACGGAAACACAGACCGCCTCCGCGAACGGCGAAACGAGATACGCCGACGCGAGGTGCGCGAGGTGATGTTCAACATGATGCACGGGTGCGTGCAGAGTTTCGGTCGGGAAGGCTTCGCGCAAGGTCGCCTCGATGCCGGCGGCTTTGCGGATGTTGCGGATGCGATTGAGCACGAGGCCGAAGTCGGGCCGCTTCGTGAGCACGAAGAGCAGGCGGCGGAAATTATTGACGCGCGGATCGCGGTTGATGGCGACGTGGTCCACGTCGGAAAGTTTTGCGCCCGCTTCCGCGAGGCAAAACTTGATCGCCTCGGTCGGCAGGCCGGCCCAGTGTTTGATCCGGCGGAATCGTTCCTCCTCGGCGGCGACGAGAAGTTTGCCGTCGCGCAGAATGCACGCGGCCGAGTCGCCGTGATAGGCGTTGATGCCGAGAATGGTCATGGGGAAAGGCTGAAAGTTGAAAGCTGAACTCCGATAAATCGCGAGCGGGAGCTGAAATCCAAAACCGCCCGCACGACGCAACCAGTGGGCGGAACATTGGCGGAAAGATGCGCGCTCATTTCAGCTTTCAGTTTTTGAAAAAGCAAGCTGCCGCCCGTGGTCGTTTGCGGGTGTCCCCACAAAACCACAACGCGAGAACCGTTGGCTTGAGCCAGGGAAAAGTTCAATTACTGAAAGCCCTGGAAACATTCAGCAACAAGCACGCCTGCTCCGGGCTTGCGCGAATTCTGGGTGAAACTATCCGTTCCCCACATCGCAATGACAGCTTTTTTGGCGGTTGCCTCCGCGAAATGGACACCGGAATCCCATCATGGTACAACCTCCGAATGTCGGACACCCAAACCTACCCCAGGCCCGCGCTCTGGCTTCCGGCGCTCGTTGTCGGCGCGTACTGGCTTGCGTGCGCGCGATTGCTCAGTCCGCAGTGGTCGTTCTACGCCCAATACAACTACGGCTGGGCGGTGCCGTTTCTCTGCGGGTATCTGTTCTGGCAACGCTGGATCACGCGGCCTGTGCCGGACGCATCACCAAAGGCGACGGGCATTTTCCTGCTGCTGCTCTGTGCGCTGCCGTTGCTGCCGACCCGCGTGATCGTGGAGGCCAATCCCATCTGGCGCGTGGGCAGTTGGGTGATGGGATTGGAACTCGTCGGCCTCACCACCGCCCTGCTCTATCTCGCCGGCGGAAAAAACTGGTTGAAACATTTCTGGTTTCCCGTCGCGTTTTATCTCGTCGCGATTCCGTGGCCATCGCAGTGGGAAGACTTCGTTGTGCAATTTCTCGCGCGCGGCAACACGCAGGTCGCAGTCGAGGCGCTCACCGTGCTGGGCATTCCGGCGCTGCCGCACGGCAACGTGATCGAGATCAGCACCGGCATGGTGGGCATTGACGAGGCGTGCAGCGGGATCCGTTCGTTGCAAGCGACGCTCATGATGGCGCTTTTTTTTGGCGAGACGAACCGGTTGAACTTCGTCCGCCGCGCGCTGCTGTTGGCGGCCGGCGTCGGGCTGGCACTCTTCTGCAACGTCGTCCGCACGTTGTTGCTGGTGTGGATCGCCAGCCGCTCGGGACTCGAGGCCATGGAAAAATGGCACGACCCGACTGGCATCGTTATTTTGCTGGCGTGCTTCACGACCTTGTGGCTGGTGGCCGCGCGGTTGAATCCGGCGAAAAACGCGAAAGCCGAAATCGGATCCAAAATTCCGTGGCCGGAACTGAAGCCGCGCTGGATGCCCGCCGCGCTGCTCGGCTGGCTGGTCGTGGTCGAAGCGGGCAATGCGCTGTGGTTTGGCGTCCGTGAGCAAGCTGACGCCGCCCGCTTGAATTGGAACGTGCGCTGGCCGACCGACCATGCGCAATTCCGCGAGGTGGAGTTGTCGCGGCGCGTGATTTTGGAAATGCGCTTCAAGGAGGGACGTTCGGCAACGTGGACGGAGGGCGAGGGTGTGGCGTGGCAGCTTTTCTATTTTCGCTGGGGCCCCGCCGCTGGACTCGTCGAGCGCGTGTCGGTGCAATGCGCGAAAACCCACCGGCCGGAAGTGTGCCTGCCGGCGGCGGGATTGGAATTACGCGAGCAGCGCGGCGTGAAGGATTTCACCGTGGACGGATTGACGCTGCCCTTCCGCGCCTACACGTTCACGCATCGCGGAGCGCCGCTGTTCGTCTATTTCTGCGCATGGGAGGACGGCACGCGCGGCCTGGCGGCGAACATGCGTGAGAACACGGCCTCGCGTCTCGCCGCCGCACTCGCCGGCAGCCGCAGTCTCAGCCAGCGCGTGGTCGAGATTGCGGTGTCGGGAATTCCAGACGCGGAGAAGGCCGACGCGGCGCTGGCCGCGCAACTGACTCAAATCATCACGCGCGAATCGCAACCATCGCCAAAATAAAAAAGCCCCTTTCCGAAGAAAGGGGCCTGGTGAGATTCAGTGTCCGACTACGGGCCCGAATAGTTGCGACCACCACCCGGCGGAATCTCGGATGTATTCGTGCGATTCAGATCGGTCGGTGTGCCGCTGAGCGGCGTGAACGGCGGCCCCAGGAATGGCGGAGGCAATGCGGCGAACGCCGGACCCGCGGGCGGGGGCGTTGAGGCGGTGATGACTTTCTCGGGCGTGCTGTTGCCGGCTTTGGCCGCGACCTGAACCAGCGAATCCGTCTGCATCATGACACTGGCCACCGAGGAATCCTTCGCCGTCGAACTGGCGCGATCCACAAACATCTTCACCCCGGGAACCGCCGAGCCAACCGCAGCCAGGATTTCCTTCGCCGCGGCGGGCACTTCCTGGGCGACCGCGACCGCGACGACATTGTATTTCGTGGGGAGGGCTTTGCAGATGGCGAAAACGATCTTGGCCGCTTGCGTGGGCGCGGCCCCGGCGGCGGCACGCGCGATGGCAGCGACTTCTTTCGGGCGGAGGGTCGCGGCGCGGGCGGCGACTTCCGGCGCCAGTTCAGGATTCTGCCGCGCAATGGCGCTGACCACGGCCACCACGGAGGCCGGGCGCAATTCGACGGCGGCGCTGACGACGGCTTCGGCGGTGGCAGAGTTCGGTTTCGCCTGCGCGCAAAGCTGGGCGGCTTTCGCCGGGATCTCGGCGGTCGGCACGGCGCGGAGTTCCTTCTTCGCGAAGTCGAGCTCGGAGACTTTGCCGGCGAAGGCGTGATTGAGCGCCAAGGCAGATACCACTGCGAGGGCCAAAGTTTTGGTTTTGAAAGATATAGATTTCATGCGGTTCACATTAGCGTGAATGTGATGAATGAGATAACAAATGCCGGGGTTTGCGTCAACGACTATTTCCCCGGAATTACCCCGGGACGCGCGCGAAATCTAACGGATAGCCGCTGATTCCCGATTCAAACCGAGGGTGCGATTAAAGGCGGGTGAGGGTGAGAGGGTGCTGGCGGTATTTTTGGACTGCGGTGGCAAGTCGGACGCGACACCGCTTTCGAGCGCACGGGGCGGGTGGCTCATCTCCATCGCCGTCGTCGGTGCCAAAGCGGTGTCGCGTCCGACTTGCCACCGCAGTCCATAGTGCCCTCACCTGTTTTTAATCACACCCTCAAAACCCTGCGCTCATAACGCTTGCCAAACCCCTGCACTTCCATAGATTGTGCGCCCACTTTATCGAATATGGAATTTAACTGGAACAACATCATCCTGGGCATGGCCCCGCCGCCACAGGGAACGGCGGCGGACCCCAAGGGCGAGATGCTCAAGCTCGTGGGCATGATGGTCCTCATGGGCGTGATGGTCTATCTCGTCATGTGGCGGCCCCAGCAGAAACGCCAGCGTGCGCTGGCGGAATTGCTTAAAAACGTCAAAAGCGGCGACCGCATTCTCACCACCAGCGGCATCATCGCCACGGTGATCACCGTGAAGGAAAAATCCGTCACCATCCGTTCCGCCGACGCCAAATTTGAAATCACCAAGACCGCCATCGCTGAAATCACCGAGCGCAGCGGCGAAACCAGCGAATCCTGATCCCCATTTTTCCCACTCATGAAGCGCAACAACCTGCTGAGATTCATCATCGTTCTCATCGTCGTCGCCTGGTCGTTTTACGAAATGTACCCGCTGAGAAGCGGCGACATCATCGAGCACTTCGCGAACAACGCGCATCCGCCAGCCCGCGATGCGGCCTATTCCAACATCGTAACGAAAGCCCGCAGCCTGCGGCAAACGTCCCCGGATCGCGGCTTCGCCAACTTGCATGAAGCCGTCGGCACGAATGACATTGCGAAATACTTCCCGCAGTTCGAAGCGCGCAACGAGGTTCATCCCACGACTCACGTGCTCAACCGGCTGCAGCGCGAAGTCGCGGGCAAGATCAAGCTCGGCCTCGACCTGCAAGGCGGCACGTCCTTCATCATCGAGATGGACACCAACATGTTGGTCAGCGTCGAGACAGTGACGAACAAACTCGGCGTGCTGGAAAATCGCACGAACACCGTGGCCGTCGAGGGCGCGCTGGAGCAGGCGGTCGAAGTCCTGCGGAAACGCGTGGACAGCCTCGGCGTCGCCGAACCGCTCATCCAACCGGCCGGCCAGAACCAGATTTTGATTCAACTGCCGGGGTTATCCGAGGCCGAACGTCAGGACGCACGCGATCGAATCCAAAAGGTCGCCTTTCTGGAATTCCGCATGGTCCACGAGGACAGCCGCGGCTGTCTCGAACGCGGCGAGATCCCGACCGGTTACCAGGTCATGACGCAGGTGCGGACGCTGAAGAACGGCGAGAAGCAGGTGGAGAAATATGTGGTGCGCAAAAAAGCCGAGCTCACGGGCAGCATCAAGAGCGCGGGCATCACGCGCGACGATTATGGCCGGCCGGAAATCGCGTTTCGACTCGACGCCAGAGGCAGTGAAATCTTCGCCCGTGTCACCACGGAGAACGTCGGACACTTTCTGGCCATCGTGCTCGACGGCGAATTGCAGACCGCGCCGCGCATCAAAGTTCCCATCGTGGACGGCAGCGGCGTGATCACGGGCGACTACTCGGAAAAGGAAGCCTTCGGCCTCGCCAACGTGCTCGAAAATCCACTCAAGGCGAAGGTGAATATTTTGTTTCAACGTGACGTTGACCCCACGCTCGGCGTTGACTCGATCAAGAGCGGCATCACGGCCTCCATCATCGGCGTGATCCTCGTCGCCGGGTTCATGCTGGTTTACTACATGCTTTCCGGCCTCGTCGCCAACGTCGCGCTCATCACCAACATCATCATCCTGCTCGGCGTCATGTGCTCCATCGGCACCACATTCACGCTGCCGGGCATCGCGGGCATCGTGCTAACCGTCGGCATGGCGGTGGACGCGAACGTGCTGATTTACGAACGCATCCGCGAGGAACTCGCCAAGGGAAAATCCCTGCGCGGTGCCATCGCCGCCGGTTACGACCGCGCGTTCAGCACGATCTTCGACTCGCACGTCACGACGCTGATCTCCTCGGTCATCCTGATTTACATGGGCACCGGTTCGGTGAAGGGTTTCGGCGTGGCGCTGACCATCGGCGTGGCCGCGAGTTTGTTCACGGCGCTGGTCGTGACCCGGTTGATCTTCGACTTCCTGCTCGAAAAGAATTTGATCAAGAGCCTGCCGATGCTCCATCTCATCCGCAACACGAAGATCAACTTCATGCGCCTGGCCGTCCCCGCCTTCGTCGCGTCCTGGCTGCTGATTTTGATCGGCATCGGTTACGGGGTTTTCTATCGCGGCAGCGATGTGATGGGCGTCGAATTCGCCGGCGGCAACGAGATCACGCTCGGCTTCGATCAATCCAAAGACATCGGCGTGGACAAGATCCGGCACGCAGTCGAGCAGACCGGCTTCAAAGGGGCGCTGATCTCGTATCAACGCGAAATCGGCAACGGCCAGCGCACGCTCACCGTTACCGTGCGCGACTTGGGCGACCAGAAGACCGAAGCGAAAAGCGAAGAGGTGACGAAGAAAGTCGTCAGCCAGTTGAAGACAGCGTTCCCGGAAGCCGACTTCACCGTCAAGAGCACGCTCGGTGTCGGCCCGAGCGTCGGGGCTGAACTCCGCAACACCGCCATCCTTGCCGCGCTGCTCGCCATGTTCGGCATTTTGATCTACGTGGCGTTCCGTTACGAATTCTCCTTCGCCGTCGGCGCGGTGATCGCCATCATCCACGACATTCTGATGACGCTCGGCTGGTATTTCCTCGTGGACCGCGAACTCAACGCCACCACCGTCGCCGCCATCCTCACGATCATCGGCTTCTCGATCAACGACACCATCGTCATCTTCGACCGCATCCGTGAAGACCTGAAGCTCGGTGTGCGCGGCACGTTCACCGAGGTCATTAACCAGGCGTTGAATCAGACCCTGAGCCGGACGCTCATCACTTCCGGCACCGTGTTCCTCGCCACACTGTCGCTTTACATTTTCGGCGGCGGCCCGGTCAACGACTTCGCGTTCACGTTCCTCGTCGGCATCCTGACGGGAACGTATTCCTCGATCTACATCGCCAGCGTGTGCGTTCTGTTGTGGCAGAAATGGTTTCACGGTGGCCAGCGCCCCAACATCGGCAGCGGCCAGTTGAACGTCCCCACCGCCGGCACCGCGACCGCCAAACCCTGACCCCTTCGCCATGTTCGGCGTCGTTGCAATCACCCCCTGGCATTGGGCGGGTTTCATTGTCTGCGTCCTCTTTTTCCTCGCGCTGGACTTGGGCGTCTTTCACCGCCGCGCCCACGTGGTCAAATTTAAGGAAGCCCTCGTCTGGACCGGCGTGTGGTTCGCCCTTTCGATGCTCTTCGCCGCCGCGCTCATCCCGACCCGGGGCCGCCAGGAAGCCGTCGAATTCATCACCGGCTACCTCATTGAATTCTCGCTCTCGATGGACAACGTCTTCGTCATCGCGATCATCTTCACCTATTTTCGCGTGCCCACCCAATATCAGCACCGCGTGCTTTTCTGGGGCATCCTTGGCGCGCTCCTGATGCGCGGCGCGATGATCGCGGCCGGCGCGGCGCTGATTCAACGCTTCATGTGGCTGCTCTATTTCTTCGGCGCGTTCCTCGTTTTTACCGGCGTCAAAATGCTGTTCACCAGCGATGCCGCCGTGCATCCGGAAAAAAATCCCGTCCTGCGCCTCGCCAAAAAAATCTTTCCCATCACCCCCGACTTCCACGGCCACAAGTTCACCGTCCGCAATCCGCAGGGCCTCGCGCTCACGCCGTTGGCGCTGGTGCTGTTGATGGTTGAAACCACCGATCTCATCTTCGCGGTGGATTCCATCCCCGCGATCTTCGCCGTCACCACCAAACCCTTCATCGTCTTCACGTCGAACGTCTGCGCCATTCTCGGACTGCGCTCGCTTTACTTTGTCCTCGCCCAGGCCATCGGCTACTTCCGCTATCTCAAGGTCGGCCTTTCCTTCGTGCTCGTCTTCATCGGCATCAAGATGCTGATTGACCCGCACGACGCGCCGGAGAAATGGTTTCAACTGGAAATACCCGGCGGCGTTTCGTTGCTCGTTGTCGCCGGCATCATTGCCACGGCCATCGTTCTCTCCCTCACCGCCGCGCGGCGGGAAACACGCAACACTTCCCACAGCCGGTCCAAGCCGCATTGACTCCACTCCCCGTTCGGCGGAATCTCTCCGCGATGCCGCCGGGCCACGCCACTCATCCGCACGAACCGCTCTCGCAAAGCCTCGCGCGGATTCTCCATCGCGACCCGGGCCACCTCACCGCCAACCGCGTCATCGTCGGCACGGAAGGCCGCAGGCTTTACCTCGTGATGATTCTTTTCAGCCTGCCGTTTGTGGCGTGGGTTTCCATTCCCGGCATGAGCACGGTGCTCGGGCCGATGATCGGCCTCCTCGCATTGAGGCTAGCGCTGCGCAAAACGCCGCGCCTCCCGAAATTTCTCGGCGACCGCGTGCTCCCGCCGAAGTTGAAAACCGTCATCCTCGCCGGCGGCATGAAATTCTGCCGGCTGCTGGAAAAATTTGTACGCCCGCGCCGCACCGTGTGGATGAGCTGGCGGCTCGCGCACATCACCAACGCGCTGTTGATCGTCTTCAACGCCGCGCTCCTCGCGCTGCCGCTGCCCTCGCCGCCGTTCCACGGCTCGAACGCGCTCCCGTGCTACGCCATCATTCTTCTCGCCGTAAGCATGATGGAGGAGGACGGCATGATGATCTGGTTCGGCTACTTCGCGTCCGCCGTCTCGACGGCTTACTTCGTTTTCTTCGGCGCGCTCATCGTGAACCAACTCGGCGACTGGCTACGCCCGGTTCTCCACTGGCTGGGACTCCAATGAAATTCCGCTGGACACTCGCCCCATCGCAACCGCTGCTCACCGGCCCGTTGGCGGCGCAACTCAAAATCTCCCCGCTGCTCGCGCAGTGCCTCGTCAACCGCGGGCTGAGTGAACCCGCCGCCATCCGAAACTTTTTGCAACCGCGCCTGAAAAACCTTGCCGACCCGTTCCTGCTCCCGAACATGGCCGCCGCCGTTGAGCGCCTGCTCCTCGCCCGCGAACGCAACGAACGCCTCGTCATCTTCGGCGACTACGACGTGGACGGCGTCACCTCCACGGCACTGCTAGTGGAAGTCCTCGGCAAGCTCGGCTGCAATGTCAGCTACTACCTGCCCCATCGTCTCGACGAAGGCTACGGCTTGAGCCAGGACGCCGTGGAGAATTGCCTTAAAACCAATCCCGTCACACTGCTCCTCGCCGTGGACTGCGGCTCGACTGCCGTCGAAACCATCGCGTGGCTCCGAACCCGCAACGTCGAAGTCATCGTCCTCGACCATCATCAGATTTCCTCGCCCGCCCCCGAAGCCGTGGCGCTGGTGAACCCTCAACTCTCAACTCTCAACTCTCAACCTGCGTTCACGGAACTGTGCTCCGTCGGCCTCGCCTTCAAGTTCGCGCACGCCCTCGTCAAACGCGCTCGCGAACTCGGCCTGGCCGGCGCCGCCGACTTCGATCTGAGGCCGCTGCTCGATCTCGTCGCCCTCGGCACCGTGGCCGATCTCGTTCCGCTCACCGGCGAGAACCGCATCCTCGTTTCCACCGGCCTCGAACGCTTGAGCACAACGCCGCGCCCGGGTTTGATCGCGTTGAAACAAATCGCCCAATGCCCGCCGAAGCTCGGCACCTACGAAGTCGGTTTCCAACTCGGCCCGCGCCTCAACGCCTCGGGCCGATTGGAGACCGCCGAGGAATCGCTCCACCTGCTCCTCAGCAATGACCTCGCCTCTGCCACGCCCATCGCGCACAAACTCGACTCGCAGAATCGCGAGCGGCAAAAGATTGAGCGCAGCATCGCCGAGGAAGTTTCCGGCGCGGTGCGCGCGCGGTTCAATCCACAAACCGACTTCGCCATCGTCGAGGGGCAATTGATGTGGCACGTCGGCGTCGTGGGCATCGTCGCGTCGCGCGTGCTTCAGGAATTTTACCGGCCCACCATCATCATCGGCGGCGATGGCGACCAATGGCGCGGCTCCGGCCGCAGCATCGCGGGCTTCGACCTCGCCGCGGCCTTGCGCGAGTGCGATGACCTGCTCGTCCGACACGGCGGTCACGCGATGGCCGCCGGACTTTCCATCAAACCGGAAAATCTCGACGCCTTTCGCACGCGCTTGAACGACCTCGCCCGCCGCGCCCTCAAGCCGGAAGATTTGCAACCCCCACTCCGCCTCGACGCCGAAGTGAACCTCGGCGACCTCTCGCTCGACACGATCACCGACCTCGATCAACTCCGCCCGACCGGCATGGGCAATCCAAACGTGCAATTCTGCGCGCGCCACGTGACGCACGCGCGCCCACTCCAACGCATGGGCAGCGAGAAGCAACACGTGAAACTCTGGGTCACCGACGGCAAGGTCACACACGAAGCCGTCTGGTGGAACGGCGGCAAAGCCTCATTGCCCGTGGGAAAATTCGACCTCGCCTTCGCGCCGCAAGTGAACGACTTCAACGGCCGCCGCGCGGTGCAATTGAAAGTGCTCGACTGGCGCGCAGCTTGAGTTTTGGCGCGCGTTGAGTCTGGTCCGGTTCGTTTGATCGGCAGCGAGGTCATTCAGCTTGAAATTTCCGCCGACCGGGATTCACAGCGGCGCGAGCGGGTGCAGACCTTGGCGGACATGGCGACGGTGGAAATTCAACTCACCTCAGCGTTGGAAACCCGCGCGGTGACGATCGCCGCGCTGGGCATTTCCCCGCTGGACGCCTTGCATCTGGCTTGCGCGGAGATTGCGACGGAGGTTTTTCTCACGACCGATGATCGGCTGTTGAAGCGGGCCGCTCGCGTGGCGGCACAACTGAAGGTCAGGGTGAAAAACCCTTTGACATGGCTGGATGAAAACGCAACTTTTGAACCATGAAGCTGGCAACGCTTGAACAAATCCGGCACGTCGGGCTGGAAGCCCTGCAACGCGAGTTGGGGCCGACCAACGCCGCCCGCTTTCTCCGCCTTTTTGACGGTGGCAAGGGCGATTACACGGCGCGCCGTCGTACTTTGTTCCGGCGCAAATCCGTCGCCAC
Organism: Pedosphaera sp.; assembly: GCA_009695195.1. Classification (GTDB taxonomy): domain Bacteria; phylum Verrucomicrobiota; class Verrucomicrobiia; order Limisphaerales; family JADLHS01; genus CAIKLQ01. The sequence continues at coordinate 1,607 of SIBJ01000044.1, read as the reverse complement.
GCTCGCCCGCGAAATCCGTTCCCGCCGTGTCGCTGCGTAATTATTCGACCTCGCCTTCGCGCCGCAGGTCAACGATTTCAACGGCCGCCGTGCGGTGCAGTTGAAAGTCTTGGATTGGCGGCCGGCTTAAGGCTTGACCGCCAGCGAAGCGCAGATCAGTTCTTCGTCGTTGCGGGCAAAGACGCAGTGGTTCGCAAAAACCGGCGGCACCCACGCAAGTTTTCTAGCCCCCAAGACTGAAGTTGGCTTGAGCAAATGCACGCGGCTGAGTTCGCGGTAACCGCCGGGGGCGAGGCGAGCGAGAATCAAATTCCCTTCGTCAGTAAAAAGAAGCGTCACCTCACCGTTGGGCGTCAGGTGGATGCTGGCGCCGAATATCAGCCCGGTCACGTTGGTCGTCCCCCAAACCGGTTTGCCGGTGCCGGCTTCCAGGCAGACCAGTTCGCCGCTGGATTTCGCCGAGTACACGTAATCGCCCTGCAAGAGCGGGGTCGAGGTGTTGCTCAGAATTCTTTTGGGAGCCGCCAGCGTTTCCGGCCAGAGCACCTTGGCCGCCGGACGGCTTGCGTCTAATTCAAGCATCAAGCCGGAAATCAGCAGCCGGTTTTGTTGAACGACCGGAGTGGAAATCGAATCGTTACCGCTCGTCACCATCGCTTCCCGCCAGAAAGTTTCGCCGGTCGCGGGGTTCAACGAACTTACCGCGTTGGCCGTCCAGACAATCAACTGCCGTTTGCCACCGGCCACGATGACCAGCGGTGAACTGTTCGACAAAACGTCGTCCAGCGCCTTCCAAACCTCCTGCCCCGTCTGCTTGTCGAGCGCGAGGACACAAGCGCCCGGCTTACCGCCGGCGAACAGGATCAAAAGATTCCCCCCAATCAAGGATGACCCACGGCAACCCAGCACTCCGATTTCATATTTCCGGTCCAAATGGATTTCCCAGATTACTTTGCCGCTCCGCGCGTCCCGACAATCCACCTGACCGCTTCGGCCAAACCAGAAAACTTTTCCGTCCTCGACGATCGGTGTCGCAGCCGGACCGCCGCCGTGCTCAGGGATGAAGGCCCAATCGGGGTAAACCAATTCGGTTTCATGACTCCACAGCCGCTTGCCGTTCGATTCTTTGAAACACAGGATGCGCTCCCAAGCCTTGGGTTGCTTCAACCGCATGTCAGTCAGGTAAACCCGGCCTTGGACCACCACCGGACTCGACCAACCCGGCCCCACCGGCACGCGCCAGCGCATCTTCAATCCCTTCGCCGGGAAAGTTTGCAGGATGCCGGTTTCGTTCCAGACGTTATCGCGATTCAACCCGCGCCACTGCGGCCAATCCTCCGCCCGCACTATCCGGGACGACAGCAACGCAAGCGCAGCCATCCAGGATGTGATGTGGCGCGTGGCATTGCGGGACAGATGGATTGGAGGCTTTGAGCTGGCCATGGGTGTGCCTTCGTGCGGCATCGTATTTCATCACCTCCTCCTGGCAATTAAAAATCACTGGTGGATGAGGGTGTGATTAAAGGCGTGTGCGGGTGAGCGGGTGCTGGCGGTATTTTTGGACTGCGGTGGCAAGTCGGACGCGACACCGCTTGCGAGCGAACGGG
>SIBJ01000043.1 GCA_009695195.1 Pedosphaera sp. | reverse complement strand
CGGACGCGACACCGCTTTAGCACCGACGACGGCGAGGGCAATGAGCAACCCGCCCCGTTCGCTCGAAAGCGGTGTCGCGTCCGACTTGCCACCGCAGTCCAAAAATACCGCCAGCACCCGCTCACCCTCACCCGCCTTTAATCGCACCCTTTTGTTCGCGTCATGGTTTCCCGCGCTTGACGCCTGCGGACGCAAACCGCAACTTGCAGGCTCATTTGGCCGTCGAATCCGGCCCGGAGATTTTATGAGCAACGAACACAACCTGTTTGACACCTTTCAACAATTTGATTCCTGCACCGGCGCGCCCGGAAACTTTTACTCGCTGCCCGCGCTGGAGAAAGCCGGCGTCGGCCCGATTTCCAAACTGCCCGTCTCCATCCGCATCGTCCTCGAATCGGTGCTGCGCAATTGCGATGGCAAACGCGTGAGCGAAGCCGCCGTCCGCGCGCTCGCCAACTGGAAGCCGAACGAGACGCGCACGGAGGAAATCCCGTTCGTCGTCGCGCGCATCGTGTTGCAGGATTTCACCGGCGTGCCGCTGCTCGTGGACCTTGCGGCGATGCGCTCTGCCGTCGCCAAGCTCGGCAAGAATCCCAAAATCATCGAGCCGCTCGTGCCGGTGGACCTCGTCGTGGACCATTCGGTGCAGGTGGACTTCGCGGGCAGCTCGGCGGCGTTGCAGAAAAATCTGGAACTGGAGTTCAATCGCAACCGCGAGCGTTACCAGTTTTTGAAATGGGGCATGCAGGCGTTCGACACGTTCAAAGTCGTGCCGCCCGGCATCGGCATCGTGCATCAGGTGAATCTGGAATACCTCGCGAAGGGCGTCTTGTCCTCTCAACTTTCAACGCCGAACTCTCAAGTGTTTTTCCCCGACACGCTCGTCGGCACGGATTCGCACACGACGATGATCAACGGCCTCGGCATCGTCGGCTGGGGCGTTGGCGGCATCGAAGCGGAAGCGGGGATGCTCGGGCAACCGGTTTATTTTCTCACGCCGGATGTGGTCGGCGTTTACCTGACGGGCGCGTTGCGCGAAGGCGTGACCGCCACCGACCTCGCGCTCACGGTCACGCAAACGCTCCGCAAAACGAAAGTCGTCGGGAAGTTCGTGGAGTTTTTCGGCCCCGGCGCCGCGGCGCTGCCGGTGGTGGATCGTGCGACCATCGCCAATATGGCGCCGGAATACGGCGCGACGATGGGTTTCTTCCCGATTGACGCCGAGTGCGTGAATTATCTCCGCGCCACGGGCCGCAGCGAAGAGCACTGCAAACTTTACGAAAATTATTTCAAGGCGCAGGGACTTTGGGGCATTCCGCAGAAAGGTCAGATCGAGTATTCGCAAGTCGTCGAACTCGACCTCGCGTCGGTCGTGCCGAGCGTGGCCGGGCCGAAGCGACCGCAAGACCGCATCGAACTGCCGAAGCTCAAGGAAAGTTTCATTGGCGCGTTCAGCCGGCCCGTTGCCGAGAGTGGCTTCGGCAAAGCCGCCGACGAATTTGACACCACCGTGCGCGTCGCGAGCGGCCAGCATGGGCATGAAATGGATCATAGTTACGGCCACCGCAAAGTCGCGGTCGAGCCAAGCGAATCGGAAATGCGCGACCAGCATCCCACGCCCGACACCGCGCAGGAATTGCCACTGTCGGCGTTTCCGAAATTCGACACGGAGATCGGCCACGGCAGCGTACTCATCGCGGCGATCACGAGTTGCACGAACACCAGCAATCCGAGCGTCATGCTTGGCGCCGGCTTGCTCGCGAAGAAAGCCGTGGAGAAGGGGCTGAAGGTCAACCCCGTCGTGAAGACCTCCCTCGCGCCCGGCTCGCGCGTCGTGACTGATTATCTGAACAAGACCGGCCTCCAACCGTATCTCGACCAGCTCGGGTTCAATCTCGTCGGCTACGGCTGCACGACGTGCATCGGCAACTCCGGCCCGTTGCACGCCGCGGTTGAGGAAGCCATCACGCAGAACGATCTCATCGCGGCGAGCGTGTTGTCGGGCAACCGCAACTTCGAGGCGCGGGTGCATCAGAATATCAAGGCGAACTTTCTCATGTCGCCGCCGCTGGTCGTCGCCTTCGCGCTGGCGGGCCGGGTGGATATTGACCTCACGACCGAACCGCTCGGCCACGGCACGGACGGTCAGCCCGTTTTTCTTCGCGACCTCTGGCCCACGATCCAGGAAGTCCGCGACGCGATGCAGTCCGCGCTCAAGCCGGAAATTTTCCGCAGCCTCTACAAAGATTTTGCCGCGCAGAATCCGAAGTGGAATGAAATCCCCTCGTCCGTCGGCAACGTTTACGAGTGGGATCGCAACAGCACCTACATTCAAGAGCCGCCGTTCTTCGAGAACTTCTCGATGCAACCCGGCAGTCTCCAACCCATCACCGGTGCGCGCGCGCTCGGAGTTTTCGGCGACAGCGTCACGACGGACCACATTTCGCCGGCAGGTTCGATCAAGAAAACTTCCCCCGCCGGAAAATATCTGATCGAGAACGGTGTCGAGCCGGCGGACTTCAACAGCTATGGCTCGCGTCGCGGCAACGACCGCGTGATGACGCGCGGGACGTTCGCCAATGTGCGCATCAAAAACCTCATGCTCGGCGGTGAAGAGGGCGGGAACACCATCGGGCCGGACGGAACGAAAGTTTCCATCTACGAGGCCGCCGTGGCTTATTTAAGCAAAGGCACGCCGCTGATTGTCATTGCCGGACAGGAATACGGCACAGGTTCGTCACGCGACTGGGCCGCGAAAGGCACGAATCTGCTGGGCGTGAAAGTGGTGGTGGCGCAGAGTTTCGAGCGCATCCATCGCAGCAACCTCGTCGGCATGGGCGTGCTGCCGTTGCAATTCAAGGACGGCACAACCGCGCAAACGCTGAAGCTCGACGGCACTGAAAGTTACGACGTGGTCGGCCTCGACGCGTCGCTGAAACCGCAGCAAGACCTCACGCTCAAGATCACGCGCAAGAACGGTTCGGTGGAAAACGTAAACGTCCGCTGCCGGATAGATACGCCCATCGAGATTGACTACTACCAGCACGGCGGGATTCTGCCGTACGTGCTGCGGCAGTTGGTGGCGAAGGCGTAGGTTGGAGCGCCGGTCTCCGACCCGGCGCGTCGGTAATTTTGCTTGAAACGAGCCGGGTCGGAGACCGGCGCTCCGATGCAATGCACCCGAAGACCAAACGCGAATACCTCAGCGAGTTGGTGGCGGAGAAGAATCGTTGGTCTGGCCGCCAACTTACGGACGAGGAGCGTGCCGTTGGATTCCTTGGCTGGCACGAGCGCGGTTATTTGCCTCACTGTGACTTTCCCGGCCTGGTACAGTTTGTCACGTTCCGCCTTGCGGATTCCATGCCTGCGTCACGTCGCGGCGAGTGGGAACATTTGCTGAAGATTGATGACGTCCGCGAAAGGCGAACGAAGCTGGAAGAGTATCTGGACCGCGGCGTAGGCGAATGTCACCTGCGCGATCCGCGGATCGCGCAACTGGCAGAGGATGCGCTCCTGTATTTCCATAATGACCGTTACGAGATGCTCGCTTGGTGCGTGATGCCAAATCACGTTCATGTGCTGGTGCATGTGTGGCAGGCACCGCTTTGGAAAATGGTCCAGAACTGGAAAGTGCGCATTGAGAATCAGTCGCGGCGGACGGTGCTCGGCGCTCCGATTCAAATGGCAACGCGAGTACTGGGATACCTTCATGCGCGATGAGGAACAGGAGCGAAGGGCTGTTCGTTACATCGAATCCAATCCTGTGAAGGCAAAGCTTTGTCGTACTGTCGGGGAATGGCCGTTCAGCAGTGCTCGGTTCCGGGATGAAGACCGGCGGTTGGTAATCCCCGAACTGAGCGAGCGGTACAAGTGATAAATGATGAAACGAGCCGAGACGGTGCTCGGCGCTCCTATGCATCGCGTCATCTTTCATCTCGACATGGATGCGTTTTACGCGTCCGTGGAGCAGCGCGACAATCCGTCGCTCAAGGGCAAGCCGGTCATCGTCGGCTCACCGCCGACGCAGCGGGGCGTGGTTTGCGCGGCGAGTTATGAGGCGCGGAAGTTCGGCGTGCGTTCGGCGATGCCCAGCGCGACGGCGGGGCGGCTTTGTCCCAAGGGAGTTTTTTTGCGGCCACGGATGGAGGCGTATCGCAGCGAGTCGCGCGAGATCATGGCTGTCGTGCGCGAGTTTGCCGGCGAATTGATCCAACAGGTTTCGGTGGACGAGGCTTACGTGGATTTCTCCGCCCGCGCGCAAGCCGCGACGGCGGATGCAAGTCTGAAACTTGCGCTGCCGTTCGCGCGCGAGCTGAAGGCAGCCATTTACCAGCGACGACAACTCACCGCCACCATCGGCGTGGCGCCGAACAAATTACTCGCGAAGCTTGCCAGTGATTTTCAAAAGCCCGACGGACTGACGCTCATCAGCGAGTCGGAGAAAGTGGCGTTCCTGCGGCCGTTGCCGGTGCGCTCATTGCATGGCGTTGGCAAGGTGACGGAGGAAAATCTTTTGCACGCCGGGATTCGCACGGTGGGCGACTTGCAGGATTACGGCGGTGATCTGCGGGCGCTGGTCGGCTCGTGGGGGCCGGAATTGAAGCGGTTCGCTTTCGGCGAAGATGATCGTTCACTCGATTTGAGCGACGAGGTGAAGAGCATCAGCAGCGAGAACACATTTTTGCGCGACACCGAAGACCGGCCCACGTTGCGCGCGTGTTTGAAGGAGCAAGCCGAAGACGTGGCGAAGAGTCTCGCGAAGCGCCGCCTCGCCGCGCACACGGTGCAGGTGAAATTGCGCTACGGAGATTTCACCTCGCTCACGCGGCAGATTTCCCTGGAAGAACCGTTGACGGATGCGAAGGAGATTTATCGTCTCGGTTGCTGGTTGCTCGCGCGCGAACGGCTTGTGAACCGCCCGCTGCGGCTGCTCGGGCTGGGCGTCAGCGGACTCGTGGAGACGCGCGTCAACCAGCTCAACCTGCCGTTCGCGCGGTGAGCGCTCGCTAATTCGCCCGTTGCCGTTCATGTTGTCGCAGTGAGAATTTCCGTCCAAGAAATCGCCGCCGAAGTCATCCGCAGCGCGAACCGCGACAAGCCGGCGGATGCGGCTTTGCGCGAGGTGCTGAGAGAATGCCGCGAACTCGCGCCCTTCGATGCGACCGAGGTCAGCCGGCTCGTGTTCCTGTATTACCGCTGGCACGGCTGGATCCGCGACGAGCGCGGCGTAGATGCAAAGATGCGTCTGGCCCGGAGCCTGGCGGAGCGATTTCAGGCAAATCCGGCTTCGATTCCGATGGCGGAGTTGCGCGCGAAGGCGGTGCCGGACTGGACGGCGGCGGAGATGGATGTGAGCGAGGACTGGCTGCGCTCGTTGCAACGCGAACCGAAGCTTTGGTTGCGGGCGAAGCGTGGCCAGGGCGGTGGACTGGCCGCGAAACTAGGGGCAGCGCGGACGCTCGACTTCCCGGACGCGGTGGTTTACGAGGGTGACACTGATCTATTCAAGACCCCGGAGTTTCACGCAGGCGAGTTTGAGATCCAGGACATCGCGTCGCAGGCCGTGGGGTTGCTGTGCGATCCGCAGCCGGGCGAGACGTGGTGGGACGCGTGCGCGGGCGAAGGCGGCAAGACTTTGCACCTCTCGGATTTGATGGCAAACAAGGGATTGATCTGGGTGAGTGATCGTGCGGCTTGGCGATTGCAAAAACTTAAACGACGGACGGCGCGCGCAAAAGTATTCAATTATCGCGCGGCGCTGTGGGACGGCGGCGCGAAATTGCCGACGAAAACAAAATTCGACGGCGTGCTGCTGGATGCCCCGTGCAGCGGCCTCGGCACCTGGCACCGGAATCCGCACGCGCGGTGGACGGTCACACTCGGAGATGTGCGTGAACTGGCCGAAGTGCAGCAGCGCCTGCTCGCGCACGTCGCGCCCGCCGTGAAGCCGGGCGGCCGCTTGATTTTTTCGGTCTGCACCCTCACCCGGCGGGAAACGACGGCGGTGGCGGATGCGTTCAGCGAAAGCGAGCCGGCATTCGAACGGTTGCCCCTGGGCGGTCCGGAAAACAGAAGCCGCGCTCTCGCGAGCGCGGCCCACTTGCTCAAGGACAAAATGTTCGTCGCCGTGTGGCGGAGGAAAAATTAGTTGGACCGGATGAAGTCGTCGGCCTCCATAACGGTGCTGTCATCGAAGCGGCGGTTCGGGCCGGCGGAGCGGATGAGCACGCCGTTGTCGTTGAAATAAATCCGCAAGGCCGTGCCCCACGGATCCACGATCTCGCCCTTTTCGTTCAACTCGGTCTTACGCCCGACCAGAATGATGACGCTCTTCGCGTTGTTTCCTTTGAGGGCCTTCGCGATGTCCGCGTTGCCGCCGGAGGGATAGCCGCCGACGATCTCCTTGAACTTCTGGAGACCGATGAACAGGTTCTCCACGTCCTCGTTAAATTTCTCGGTGCGGGCCTTCACTTGCATCACGGACCACGCGCGCGAGGCCCAACCGATGCCGACGATCACGGTCACGACGCCGATGGCGATCAAAATCTTTTTCATGCCGGATTTTTAGCAGGTCGGATACCAACCGCGTGTACCGATGCTAGGCAGGCGGGGCTATTTCGCACGTGGCGCGGCGGTGCTCTGGCGCACGACCAGTTCGGCGTGCAGCCGGCGGGATTCCGCCCGGTCGCGGCGCAGCAGCTTTCCCATCAATTCCATCGCCGCCACGCCCAGGCGGAATTTGGGCTGGCGAACGGTCGTAAGTGGGACACGAAAATGTTCACTGACCAAAATATTGCCAAAGCCGGTCACGGAGATGTCGCCGGGGATTTTCAGCCCTTGTCCGAGAAATGTCTCCGCGCAACCGACCGCGACGAGATCGTTCACAGCTTGGATCGCGGTGGCGTTGCAGCCTTCGTTGAGCATTTGCAGTCCGGCCTTTACGCCGTCCTCGACGGTGCCGCCGGCGTTGAAGACCAGCCGGTCGTCCGGTTCCAAACCGGCTTCGCGGAGCGCGCGGCGGTAACCTTCGAGCCGTTCGCGCGCCCACGGCGCCACGAGCCGCCCGCTCAGGAACGCGATGCGTTGGTGCCCGAGGTCGAGCAGATGTTTGGTGGTGTTGTACCCCGCCGTGGCATCATCCGTCGCCACGCTGGGAAAGGCGTCGCAAAAAGTCGCCGGGTGCCCGAGGAGGACCACCGGCGTCCCGCGCGCGAGCAGTTCACGGTAGATGCGCGCCTCCGGTTCAATGCGATAGACCGGCGAGATGAACATTCCGTCCACGCGCCGCGAGAGCAGGCGGCGGATGCAAATCTCCTCGCGCTCGGGGCTGTTGTTCGTTTGCATGACGATCAACTCGCAGCCCAGTTCGTGCGCGTGCTCCTCGAGGGCGCGCAGCATCCGCGGAAAAAGCGGATTGCTGATCGAGGAGATGACGACGCCAAAAAGTTTCGTCGTGCGATTGCGCAAGCCCTGCGCCGCCGAGTCGGGCACGTAGCCCATTTGTTCGGCGAGCAGTTTCACCTTCGCGCGCGTGGCCGCCGCGACGTCTTTCTCGCCGCGCAACGCCTTCGACACGGTCATGACCGAAACGCCCGCCCGCGCCGCGATGTCTTTCAAGCGAACCATTTTCTCAGAAGGCAGAATGAAGAATGAAGAATGAAGAAACCCGAAACGTCAGGTACTCTCCCCGGATTCGTTTCTTAATTCTGCATTCTTCCTTCTTCATTTCCTAGACGTTCGCCCCCCGCCAGTTCAGTTTCTGCCGGAGCGCCGCGAAGAAGGAATGATCGCCCAGTTGCATCAGCCGCACCGTGCGCCGGCTGCGGCGGATTGTCACTACGTCGCCGTCCGACAACTCCGCGATCACGTCGCCGTCCGCGCTCAGGATGGTGGAGGGCTTCGGGCTGATGGCGCGGACACGGATCGTGCTGGTGAGCGGCAGGATCAACGAGCGGTTCGACAGCGTGTGCGGACAGATCGGCGTGAGCGCGAAGACTTCCGCCGTGGGCTTGACCAGCGCGCCGCCCGCCGCGAGCGAATACGCCGTCGAGCCGGTGGGCGAACTCACGATCAAACCATCGCCGCGATAGCGCGTGAGCGGTTCGCCGTCCACGTCCACGTCCAGTTGGATCAAGCGCGAGATGACGCCGCGGCTGATGACGATGTCGTTGAGCGCCGCCGCGCGGATGAGCCGGCCATCGCAGCGCACCGAGGCTTCGATCAGCGCGCGCGATTCAAATTTGAATTCGCCGGTCCAGACATTTTTGAGCGCGCGGGAAAGTTCCTTCGACGGCACGGCGGTGAGGAAGCCCAGTCCGCCGATGTTCACGCCGAGGATGGGTGTGCGCGAACCGGCGACGCTCCGCGCGACGCGCAACATCGTGCCGTCGCCGCCGAACACGACGAGCAGGTCCACCGCTGCGGCCAGTGTCGCGGCATCGGGAAAGGTGGCGAGTTTCAGGCCCGCCGACTCCGCCGTGGCTGCGTCCGCAAACAGTTTCCGGCCCGCCACGCGGATGAGCCGGACAGCCGTGGCGACGGCGTTGCTGCACGAAACTTTTTCGGAATGCCCGATTAGCCCGATGCGTTTGATTTGGTCACCTGTCTTTTTCAATCAATGCCAGAAATTCTTTGTTCCCCGCCGGCCCGAGCAGCGGTGATTCCGTTGTCTGCCGCCAGTGCAGGCCCGGTTGCGCCGCGACGAATGCGCGCAACTCGCCGAGCACGCGCTCGTGGATCGCCGGGTCGCGGATCACGCCCGCGCCGCGGTCCGCTTCCGCCTTGCCCGCCTCGAACTGCGGCTTGATGAGCGCGACGATTTTACCGCCCGGCCGCAACAATGCAACGGCAGCCGGCAGAATTTTGCGCAAGGAAATGAACGAGCAATCCGCCACGGCGAGATCGAAGGGCGCGAACGGTTTGTGAAAATGTTCCGGCGTGAGGTGCCGCGCGTTGGTTTTTTCCATCACGACCACGCGCCGGTCGCGGCGGAGTTTCCACGCGAGCTGGCCGTGGCCCACGTCCACGGCGAACACCTGTTTCGCCCCGGCTTGCAGCAGGCAATCGGTGAAACCACCGGTGGACGCGCCCAAATCCAGCGCCGTCAGGCCGTTCACATCCAGTGCGAACGTTTGGAGCGCGTGCTCCAATTTGAGGCCGCCGCGGCTCACGTATTTCTCGCCGGCAATGAGAGACAATTCGTCAGCGGGTTGGACGGCATCGCTGGGTTTGCGCGCGGGCTGGCCGTTGACGATGACCTGTCCGGCCATGATGGCGCGCTTGGCCTTCTCGCGGCTTTCGCAAAGTCCGCGGTCAACGAGCGCCTGATCGAGTCGAGTCACGCGGCGAGGTTAGCGCAAGATTTGCAACGCAAAAGCCAAGAATCGTCTCTTGCAAAACCTCCGTTCCCGTGATGCAATCGAAGACGTAGGAAAGAACGTCGTATGTAATCACAAAAACAAACACAGATTTGCGGCTTCGGCTGCTGTCCAATCCAAAACTGGTACTTTTGCTCACAGGACACGGTTCGAGGCACGCCCACACCGGGCGTGCCCGAAAATGTTCCTGTGAGGGCATACCAGTGCCTGGATTGGGGCGTGAGTAGGACACGCCCATTGACTTTGCAACCGGCTTCGCAAGGGAAGGGAAATGCAAATGAAAAAATTGAACCGGGTCGGATTCACGGTAGCCGCCTTCACGACCATCAGCTTGCTGCTTTACGCATCGCTTCATTCAGCCAAAGCAACGCCGCCGTCCGGAATCATCTGCAATTATTTTTCCATGCAACATCCCGAGTGGCCGCCGGTGCCCTGCCCGCCGGTCGCCGGACTGCAAACTTACTACCTCTCCAATACTGCGGTGGTGATGGACGATTCGCAGGTGGACTACGCCGCTCTCGCGGAAATGTCTGCCACTCTCTCCGCCCTCGAATCGGCGCTGGCAGGATTGGAACTTCCTCCCGGCGCCGGCGAAGGCGGTGGTGGTGGTGGCTCCGGCGGCGCTGATGCGCTCGGCGGCAGCACTTTCATCGGCAATTGCACCGGACATCTGCTCGCACCATTGTATCAGGTGACGAACGTGGTGCTGACGATCACCGGCGCGACGAGCGGAGACCAATACGACCTCTTCACCGTCACCAATCTCAATGTCACCAACTGGACGTACCTCGGGCGTTGGACCAATGCTGCGGCAACGTGGATCATCACCAATCCCCCGCCGTTCGAGAGCTATTACACCATCGGCTGCGTGGATGATGCCGATGGCGAGGGTTTGCCCGACGTTTACGAAGTCCTCGTCTCGCACACCGATCCGAACGACCCTGACACGGATTACGACGGGCGCAGCGATTCCGAGGAACTGGTCGAGAACACGCTGCCATTAAACGCGAGCAGCTTCACGCCCGTTCGTCTTGGCTATTTCCGTTTCAACACCACGAACTGGCTGGGCGAACGCGGGCAGTCGCCACTCGTGGCAACGAACCTGCAACTTGCGGACGCGTGGATTACCAAAGCGGTGCAGGTCACGAACACGACAGCCGTGTTGAAATATCGGACGGTGGAAACCGACGGGAAGGCGAATATCAACCTGCGGAGCGGCAGCGTGCGGTTCTGGTTCAAGCCGCTGTGGAATTCCGGCACTGGCACGGGTGCCGCTGGCAAGTTGATTGAAGTCGGCAGCAAAGGCGCGGGCACAACCAACGACTGGTGGTCATTGTTCTTCAATGCGACGGGCAACGCGCTCAACTTTGCGAGCCAGACCAACAACATGGCGGAAGTCACGAATCTGACGGCGGGTGTTTCTTTCACTTCGAACAACTGGTATCAGTTGGTCTTGACCTACACGAACGGCGCGTGCGTGCTGTACACTAACGGCGTCTTGTGCGCGACCAACGCGGGCAGCCTGCCGTATCCCGGCTTGGCGACGCGCACGAACGGCTTCACCATCGGCAGCGACACGGTGAGCGACAGCCAAGCCAAAGGCGTATTCGAGGACTTGGAGACATTCAACTACCCGCTGAACGCGAACGACGTGCTCGAAAACTTCCAACTCACCCAGCCGCCGGATTTGATTCCGAATCTTAGATTATGGCTGAAGGCGGATGCTGGAGTTGTTACCAACGCTCCAGGCAACAGAGTTGACCCTTGGCGCGATCAGAGTGGGAACGCCAATGATGCTCGCCAGATCGATGTCAACACCGAACCGCTGTACGTCTCTAACGGTGTCAACGGAAAGCCGGCCATTTATTTCCCTGGCACCAATTATTTCTCACTGCCGAACGCCCTTTTCACCAATGCGAACGCCGCCGAGATCTTCGTGGTGCTAAAAGTTGAAACCAACCTGCCAACCACCGGGCGCGGTCTCTGGTACATGGGCGCGAACAACGTGTATTACCCAAACGTTGGTGGTACCATAGTTGATAACTTCTGCACCGGCGGTTTGAACACCGAAACGCCCTCGCAATCATTGCAAGAGCCGCACATCTACAACGTCGTTTCCCGAACCAACGAATGGACCAGCCGCATCAATGGCAATGTGCATTACTCGCGGAATGACGCTGGCGTGCAATTCAAAAGCAGCAGCATTCGGTTGGGGAACGGTGCCGGCACCAGTTTCGCCGGGCACATCGCCGAAGTGTTGCTTTATACGCGCGCCTTGACGCCGGCTGAACGACTGGCCGTGGGCACGTATCTCGGCCAGCGCTACAACCTCTTCACCAACGCACCCGCTGCGCCCACGAACTTGACGGCGCGCGCCGTGTCAACCAATCAGGTTTCGCTCACGTGGAGCAATTTGCTTTCCGACACCAACATCAGCTTCACCGTGCAGCGGCGGACGGCGAGCGGCGTTTACCACATTATCGCGACTCCGCAAAATGCCCTGTCTTATCTGGATTCTGCTCTGGCGGCGGGCACGCAGTATTATTATCGAGTGAAGGCCGCCAACTACGCGGGCGAATCGGCTTACGTTGCGGAGACAAACGTCACGACCTTGACCACCACCACCGCCGTTCCACTGGAATCATTGAAACTCTGGTTGAAAGCTGATTGCGGCCACGGTTTCGGTGCGGTCAATTGCTGGGTGGATCAGACGACGAATAACAACTCCGCGTATTTCAACACGGCCCGGGCTTCCGGCCCGCCACGGTGGAACGGCTTTAACACCAACGGCCATCCGGTGCTTTCATTTTTTGGCACGAACGCCTTTGAGCTTCCCGCCTTTCTGGCATCAGCCACGCAAGCCGAGGCTTTCGTGGTAGTGCGCTCCTTCGGTACAACGGCGAGCAACTGGGCTTCGCTGTGGTGGATGAGTGCGCAGTCCATTGATTCCCGTTACCCCTATTCGAGCAACACCGTTTGGGATAATTTTGGGCGCACGGCTGGCGCGGCACAGTTCAGTTCCGGCCTAAGCGACTTCACGCGGATGCATCTCTACAACCCGATGTCCAAAACCAATGAATGGTCCGCCGCGTTCAACAACGGTGGCCGCTATGTCGAGAGCGGCACGACACCCTCCTTCCCGCCAACCTATTCGCTTTTAGGGCGGGGTGCCAGCACCGTGTCGGAATTCCTACACGGCGAAGTTTCGGAAGTCCTCATCTTCAATCGCGAACTGACGGCCGCAGAGCGGGGCACAGTCTCTACCAATTATCTAAACAAACGCTTCAACCTCTGGTGAAAGGAATGAACATGAAAACCATGACGGGCATACTGCTGGCAGTCGTTGGCGCTGCAACAACCACCTTCGGGCAGGGGACGATTCTTTGGGATGAATCGGTGAGCGGCCCCCTGTCGAATGACGGAGGCAATCCCACCTCTCTCGGCACCTTGACCCTCGGCACCAATTCCATATTGGGCGCGACGGAGTACGTGTCCTTCGGAAGCGGGGGAGCACTGTATGGAGACTATTTCACTTTCACGGTCCCCCTAACTTCAGAAGTCAGCAGGCTGGCGCTTAGTGTTGACAAACCAGTGTTGGTTTGGATCGGCGACGCGAATTTTTCAGGTAACTTATCGTCCGTGTTCAACCCGGCGAATGGGGATTTGCTCCCTCAGTTGGCGCTTCCTCGCATCGCGCCAGGCACTTACGGGATGTACATCAAAATGAACGATTTTTCATCCTCAGCGACTGCTAACTATCGTTTCGATTACTTCACGCAAAACGTTCCCGAGCCGGGAACGCTCTCATTGTTGCTCGTCGGGTTGGGCTTACTTGGCCTGCATCGCTGGAAAAAATCCGGTTGAAGGCCGCGCATGGCCTCATTCGGGATAATTTTGGCCGGAGCGGTGGGCCGGTGGAATTCAGTCACGGCCTGACCAGCCTCGCCACAATGCACGTGTACAATCCGATGGCGAAGTCCGGGCAATGGTCGGCTGCGTTCAACAACGGCACCCGCTACGTCACGAACGCAAACACGCTCCCTTTGCCCTCGGTGTACAGTTTGCTGGGCCGCGGCGCCAGCGTGCCTTCAGAATTCCTGCGCGGTGAGATTTCCGAAGTGTTAATCTTTAATCGTGAACTAACACAAGCGGAACGCGACACCGTCTCGACAAACTACCTGAACAAACGCTTCAACCTCTGGTGAAAGGAATGAACATGAAAACCATGACGGGCATACTACTGGCAGTCGTTGGCGCTGCAACAACCACCTTCGGGCAGGGGACGATTCTTTGGGATGAGTCGGTGAATGGGCCTTTTTCCGAAGATAGCGCAAGTCCAACCGTGCTTTCTCCGCTTGTGGTGGGAACGAATTCGCTGATTGGGGTGAGCGAGTTGATACCTTCTCCACCAATCTGGATTTCGCATCCCAATTTCTTTACGGTCCAAGTACCGAGTGGCATGACGATAAAGGCGGTTTACCTGCAAGTGGACAAACCAAAATTGTGGGCTTGGATAGGCGATACCGGCTATTCATCCGAGCTCGCGTTCATTCAGAATCCAGCAAACGGAGAACTGCTCGGTCAGTGGGGATTGCCGATAGTTTCTGCGGGCGGATTCGGGATGTATTTAGAAAACCACGACACTCAACCGATCGCCTCTCTAGCAAGTTTTCGATTGGACTTCGTTACCCAATCGGTTCCCGAGCCGGGCACGCTTTCATTACTGCTCGTCGGGCTGGGCCTCGTTGCTTTTCGCGCTTGGAAGAAACTCCGCTTGACCTCGTGGTGAAGCTGTCGGCGAAAGAGGGCGGAGAGAGAAAAGTCCGGCACGCCCGGATGCGCCCGGTTCACTTCGGCTTGTTGCTACTGGAATAGACGCGTTCCTGCACTTCGCGATAGCTGTGCAGGAACATGTTCGTGTCGGCGAGGGCTTTCTCGACGAGTTGCTTGAGGAGAAAGAGTTCGGAACTGTTGATGACGGCGTGAACGCTTTGCTGGAACGCCTGCGTGGGCGTGAAGGTCTGAAAGGAGGTGCCGAACAAAATCACCGTGGCGTGCCGGCGCTGGCTCATTTGCATCGCTTGGAGCGAGCGCAAGGTGATGTTTTCCTCGATGGTGTTGGCGGCGAAACATTCTTCGAGGATGACGACCTGGTAGCGCACCTGGCTGAAGCGGATGAGAAAATCGCTGTGCGTGGCGGCGGTGTGGACTTTGTAGCCGAGTTCCTGGAGCGCGGCCTTCGCGGCCTCGAGCCATTCGGGTGTCGAGAAGGCCAGCAACGCGGGCTTGTCGTCGGCGCCGATGAATTCAAATTTATCGCTCATGGCTATCGGAGTTTGAGAGTGGAGGGAACGGGCGGCGCAGCGGCTTTGGATTCCGCCGCCGCCCGCATCCGCAGGCCGCTGACGTCGGTGGTGTCTTCGCCGCGGGCCTTTTTCATGTTGTCGATGCCGCGCGTCACCGGGCCGCGTTTGGTGCAGTAGAGCAGGGCGTTTTCCTCGGTGATCTTGCCCTGCTCGTAGGCTTCCAGACACGCGTTGTCGAAGGTGCGCCAGCCGAACGGGTAGCTGGCCTCGATGATTTCGTAAAAACTTTTGCCCTCGCTCTCGCCGAGCCGGATGGTTTCCTGCGTGCGCAGATTGGAACCCATGATCTCCAACAGCGCATGCCGTCCGCCGCTGATGCGCGGCGCGAGGCGTTGACTGATGACCCAACGCAACGTGTCCGCCAGGCGCATCCGCACCTGTTCCTGCTCCTCGGTCTCGAACATGCCGAGGATGCGGTTGATGGTCTGGCCGGCGTCAATCGTGTGCAAGGTCGAGAGCACGAGATGGCCCGTCTCCGCCGCGCTCAACGCGATGCTCACCGTCTCGCGATCGCGCATTTCACCGACGAGCACGACTTTCGGCGCCTGCCGCAACGCGGCGCGCAATCCGCTGGCGAACGTATCGAAGTCCTGCCCCAGTTCGCGCTGGTTGAACGTGGCCTTCAAATGCGGATGCACGTATTCCACCGGGTCTTCCAGCGTGATGATGTGGATGGCCTTCTCGCGATTGATCTCGTTCAACACGGCGGCGAGCGTCGTGGATTTGCCGGAGCCGGTCGCGCCGGTGACCAGGACCAAGCCGGTCTTTTCGCGCGGAATGTGTTTGAACGTGTCGGGGAAATTCAGCCCGTCCAGCGTCGGCACGGCGGTGTTCAGTTTGCGGCAGACGATGGAATAATTGCCGCGCTGCGAGAAGATGTTGACGCGAAAGCGCGCCTTGTCCGCCAGCGAATACGAACCGTCGCACGAGCCTCGGCGCAGCAGGTCCTCGATGAGCCACTGGTTTTCGCCCATGAGATTCAGCGCGCACATCTCGGTCTGAAACGGCGTGAGCTGCTCGACCAGCGGATCGAGCGTGACGGATTTCAACTCGCCGAAGGACTCGACCTGCGGCGGTTTGTCCACGGTGAAGAGCAGGTCGGAAACTTCCGGCTGCGAGTCCAGCATCGTGGTGAGAATGTTGTCCAGTTCAGGGCGGCGCATGGTTACATTTCCTCGTCATCCGGCGGATGCGGCAGGAATCCCCGGAATTTTTTCTTATCAATGCACTTGTCGTAGGCTTCCTCGGGCGAAATGCGTTTCATCCGCAAATGCTCCATGATCGCGTCGTCGAGCGGCTGGTTGCCGATGCGCTTGCCGACTTGAATCATGCCGGGAATCTGGTGCGTCTTGCCTTCGCGCACGAGGTTCGCGATGGCGGTGGTGAACACGAGGATTTCCAGCGCGGCGACGCGGCCTTTCTTATCAATGCGCTTGAACAGGTTTTGCGCCACGACGCCCTTCAATGCCTCGGAGAGGGTTGCGCGAATCTTGTTCTGCTGGTCGGCGGGGAAAACGTCAATGATGCGGTCCACCGTCTTGGCCGCGCTCGGCGTGTGCAGCGTGCCGAAAACCAGATGGCCCGTCGCCGCGGCGGTGATGGCAAGCTCGATGGTTTCCAAATCGCGCATTTCACCGATGAGCACGATGTCCGGGTCTTCGCGCAACGCGCCGCGCAAACCGGCTGCGAACGATTTCGTGTGGACGCCGACCTCGCGATGGTTCACGAGGCAGTTCTTGCTTTCGTGGACGAACTCGATCGGGTCCTCCATTGTGATGATGTGGTCCTTGCGGTTCTTGTTGCAGTAATCGAGCATCGCCGCCAGCGTCGTGGACTTGCCGGAGCCGGTCGGGCCGGTGACGACCACGAGACCCTTGTGCAACATGCAGAATTTTTTCAGCACCGCCGGCAGCGGCGCGTCAAACTTCTCGAAGTCTTCAAACGACAAAACCTTGCTCGGGATCTGGCGGAACACCGCCGAGATGCCGTTCTTCTGCTGGAAAAAGTTGGCGCGGAAACGGGAGACGTTGGGGATCTCGTAGCCGAAGTCCACGTCGCCGGTTTCTTCAAAGATCTTGATTTTGAATTCCGGCGCGATCTCGTAGAGCATCGCCTTGAGCGCGTCGTTTTCGAGCGGGGGATAATCCACGCGTTGGAGTTCGCCGTTGATGCGCAGCATCGGCGAATTGCCCGTCGAGACGTGAAGGTCGGAAGCCTTCTGCTCGAACATCAAATTGAAGAATGCGTCAATCTTGGCCATAATGCTTTGCGAACGGACGACTATTAGCTAAATCCGCACCACGCCGCAACCCTTGAACACACCCGCCGAAAAAATCCGCGCCGAGATTGCCGAACGCGGCCCGATTTCCTTCGTCCGCTTCATGGAACTGGCGTTGTATTGTCCGCTTTGTGGATATTACGAGAAGAAAGAGGACACGCCGGGACAGCGCGGGGATTTTTACACGAGTGTCAGCGTCGGGCCGTTGTTTGGCGAACTGCTGGCGTTTCAGTTCGCTGAATGGATGGTCGAGTGCGGAGTGCGGAGTGCGGAGTGCGGAGCAGCCGATCCCCTGCGACTGATCGAAGCCGGCGCGCATGATGGGCAACTCGCCCGTGATATTTTGAATTGGCTGCGAGTCCGGCGGCCTGAGTTGTTCGAGCGAATCGAATACTGCATCGTCGAGCCTTCGCCAACTCGTCAGCTGTGGCAGCGGGAGACGCTTACCCCGTTTTCCGACCGGGTCCGCTGGTTTGAAACTCCGCGCTCCGCACTCCGCACTCCGTACTTCACAGTTGTTTTTTCCAACGAACTGCTCGACGCCTTCCCCGTCCACCGCCTCGGCTGGGATGCGAAAGCGAAGAGTTGGTTCGAATGGGGCGTGACATTGGATCGCGAGCGATTCGTATGGGTCCGACTTCCGCCACCGGCTCCATCCGCTATCCTCCATCTTCCATCCTCTCACGAACTTCTCGCCGTCCTGCCCGACAACTTCACAACCGAAATCTGCCCCGCCGCTGAAAACTGGTGGCGCGACGCCGCGAACAGTTTACCGTGCGGCAAACTGCTCACGTTCGACTACGGCTTGAGCGCCGAAGAATTCTTCTCGCCGCAGCGAACAAATGGAACCTTGCGCGCGTATCGCCGCCATCAACTCGCTGACGATCTGCTCGCCGCTCCCGGCGAACATGACCTGACGGCGCACGTCAACTTCACGGCCATCCAACGCACTGGTGAAGCTGCCGGATTGAAAACGGGATCGTTCACCTCACAGGCGCAATTTCTCACCGGCATCGCGGAAAAAATCTGGAAACCGCAAAGCGACTTTGGCGAGTGGAGTCCGGAACACACACGGCAATTTCAAACGCTCACCCACCCGCAACATCTCGGTCGGGCGTTTCGCGTTTTGGTTCAGTCGAGATAACGGCTCCGTTGGACACGTTTTTCCTTGTTTTAAGGCCGTTTGGCTGCAAATTAGCGGCAGCGGTGGTAAATATGCGCGCTACGCAGTTTCAATTCTCCCGACCTCGAGGGAACTCAAAAAAACCGTTTCTTTCGGTCACAAGTACCAGCGTTGTGCATGTGCTGATGCGCTTTTTATTGATGCTTCCGGCGATGGCGTCGGCTCAGTTCAACTATACTACTAACAGCGGCGCAATCACCATTACCGGCTACACTGGTCCGGGCGGCGCAGTAGTAATTCCTGGCACGACCAACGGCCTGCCGGTTACCAGCATTGGCGACTTTGCGTTCTTTAACATCGCCAACTTCACCGATATCACGATCCCCAATGGTGTAACCAATATCGGGAGCTATGCTTTCTACAGTTGCAGCGGCCTCACCAACCTCGTGATTCCAGGGAACGTTGCCAGTATTGGACAATATGCCTTCTCTTACTGCAGCAAGTTGACCACTGTGATAATCCCGAGCAGCGTCAACGCCATCGGAATCTCCGCGTTTCGGGTTTGCATTAAACTCACCTCAATAAACGTGGAGAACCTCAATTCCTCCTACAGCAGTTTGGATGGAGTCTTATACGACAAGAACCAGACCGCGCTTATTCAGTTTCCTGCCGGCAAAGCAGCGAACCAATTTGTCGTCCCCAGCAGTGTGACGACTATCGGCAGCTTTGGATTTGATAGCTGTGCTGGTTTAACCAACGTGCTCATTGGCGACAGCGTGACCGCCATTGGTTTTTATGCGTTCTCTTTCTGTACCAGTCTGACCAGTGTAACCATACCTCACGGCATTACGGCAATCGAAGCGGACACATTCTATTTCTGCCCGAGTCTCACCAATGTGATCATCCCGAACGGCGTTACCTACATCGGAACTTTTGCCTTCTACAACTGCTCCAGCCTCACAAACATTACAATCCCAAGCAGCGTCACCAACATTGATAACTTTGCGTTTAATCAATGCGTGCGCATGAGCGCATTTTATTTTGAAGGCAACGCCCCAACGAACGGCACGGGTATTTTCAACGGCGATACTAATTCGATCATATATTATCTGCCCGGAAAAAGCGGCTGGGGACCGTTTTTCGGCGGGCGCCCAACCGCACTCTGGAAGCCACAGGTGCAGACCAGCGACGGCACCTTCGGTGTGCGGACGAATAAATTTGGATTTACCATCAACTGGGCAAGCAGCTTGGTCGTTGTGGTGGAAATCTGCACAAACTTAACCAATCCCACATGGTCCCCGCTGCAAACCAATACCCTTACCGGAAACACATTCTATTTCAGCGATTCGGATTGGACGAATTCTCCAAGTCGTTTTTACCGCCTACGCGCACTGTGAAGTTCTCCTTCCGCTACGCGGGCGCGGTGCGCAATTCATAATTCAGAAACGAGAGGCAATAGATCGCCGCCGTCTCCACGCGCAGCACAAGTGGGCCGAGCGTGATGGGCTTCGCGCCGGCGGTGAGGATGAGTTTGAGTTCGTCCAGCGTGAGGTCGCCTTCCGGCCCGATCCAGATGGCGACGCTGCGCGGGCGTGAACCGTGTTGTTTCTCGAACGCGCCGAGAACTTCGCGCGGGTGGTGCGCGTCGCCTTGCAGCGCGCCAACCAGCGACAAATCAAATCGTTCGGCGCACGCGAGAAATTCTTTTGGCGTCAACGGCGCTTCCACCTTCGGCAACCAGGCCGCGCCGCATTGCTTGATGGCTTCCACGGCGACCTGTTGCCACTTCACGCCCTTCTCCGCGGACTCAGCTTTGTTCAATCGAGTTGCCACGCGTTCGGTCAACAGCGGAACAATGCGGTGCGCGCCGAGTTCGGTCGCCTTCTCGATGATGGACTCGATGATTTTGCCCTTGGGGATCGCTTGCAAGAGCGTGATCTGACACGGCGACGGTGGGTGAATCTTCCTTTCTCGAACGGTCAACTGCACTTCACGTTTGTCCACGCCCGCGACTTCGCAAAGGAATTCGCCGCCCGCGCCATCCAGCACGGTCACGCGCTCGCTGGGTTGCACGCGCAGAACGCGCGCGGCGTGGTGCGCCTCGCTACCGGTCAGCGCGAGCGTCGCCCCGCGGCATTGTTCGGGCGGAAGGTGGAAACGGTGCATTCAGTTCGTCCTCGTCCTCGTTCTCGTCCTCGTCCTCGTCCTCGATAAACCAGGTTCGAGGAGGAGGACGAGGACGAGAACGAGGAGGATTGTTTATCGAAACAAATTCTTCGCCTTGTCAAAAAAGCTTTTGCTGATCGGGTTCACGTTCTCGTCGCAGGCGGCGGCGAACTCCATGAGCTTTTGCTTCTGTTCGGCGGTCAGGTGCGTCGGCACTTCGACGGCGATGCGCACGTGCAGATCGCCGTGGCCGTAGCCCTGGAGATTTTTCACGCCCTTGCCCTTGAGCCGGAACAGCGCGCCCGGTTGCGTTCCGGCGGGGACTTTGATCGTCGCGTTGCCGTTGAGCGTGGGCACTTCGATCTCCGCGCCGAGTGTCGCCTGCACAAGGCTGACGGGGATTTCGCAAAGCAGATCGTCGCCTTCGCGCTGGAAAATTTCGTGCTCCTTCGCGTGCAGGACGACGTAGAGATCGCCCGGTGGTCCGCCGCGCAAACCGGACGAGCCGTTGCCGGTGGAGCGCAAGCGCGCGCCGGTGTCCACGCCCGCCGGGATGCGGAGTTTGATGGTGGACTTTTTATCGCGCCGGCCCGAGCCGTGGCAGGGCTTGCACGGTTTTTCCACCACGCGGCCTGCGCCCGAACATTGCGGGCACGTCTGCGCGATGCTGAAAATCCCGCGCGAACTGATGACCTGCCCGCGCCCGTGGCATTGCGGGCAGGTGCGCGTCTTTGAGCCTTCCTCCACGCCCGAGCCTTCGCAGGCGTCGCAGCGATCAGGTTTGCTGACGGTGATCTCTTTCTCGCAACCCATCGCCGCTTCCTCGAACGTGATCTCGAGATCGTAACGCAAATCTTCGCCGCGTTGCGGGGCGCTGGGATCGTTGCGGCCGGTGCCGAAGAACTCGTCAAAAATACTGCCGCCCCCGCCGAAGACCTCGCGAAAAACCTCGAACGGATCGTGAAATCCGCCGGCGCCAAATCCGCCGCCGCCACGGCCGGCGCGGGCGCGGGGATCGAAAGCGGCGTGGCCGTATTGATCGTAGGCGGCGCGCTTTTGCGGGTCGCTCAGGACTTCGTAGGCGTGGCCGAGTTCCTTGAAACTCTCCTCGGCGGCCTTGTCGCCGGGGTTTTTGTCCGGATGAAATTTGATCGCCTGCTTGCGATAGGTCTTCTTGATCGTGTCGTCGTCGGCATCGCGGGTCACGCCGAGGATTTCGTAGTAATCGCGTTGAGTCATCGGGGCGGGTTGCGGGTTGCGGGTTGCGTCAAGCGGCCGCGGGGGTCGCGGGTTTTTTGGCGACGACGACGGTGGCCGGGCGCAGGAGGCGGTCGCGCAGTTTGTAGCCTTTGCGCAATTGCTGGAGGACGTGGCCGTCGGGGACTTCGGCTGACTCCTGTTGCGACACGGCTTCGTGCAGGTTCGGGTCGAACGGTTTCCCGGCGGCGTCCACCTCTTCGACGCCCGCCTCGGCGAGCGCGGCGCGGAACTGTTGCTGGATCATCGCCACGCCGGCGGACAACGATGGCGCGCCGCCGGCCGGGTTCGTTTGCGCGGCGGAAAGGGCCATGTCGAAATTGTCGAGCACCGGGATGAGTTTTTGGATGAGCGATTCGTTGGCGAAGCGCGCGGCGTCCTGCCGTTCGCGCGCGGCGCGCTTCTTAAAATTCTCGAAGTCCGCCATCGTGCGCAGCAGGCGGTCCCAGTTTTCATCCGCCTTCGCGGCGCGGGTCTTGAGTTCCTCCAGCTCGGCGGGCGCGAGCGCATGCGGCTCGACGGGCAACACCGCTTCGGTGGGTGCGGCTTCGGCTTGGGTTGATATCTCTTCGGATTTCTTCATCGGTCAAAAATTCAGGCGGTGGGAAAATAGACGATGCGCTCCGCGTGGGCAACTGCGGAGCGCGTGCGTTTGCGAAGGTAATTCCGGCTATTTCGGCGGGACGAGCTTTTGGAATTCCGGCTGGTTGCGCAGGAGGCTGAACTGCGGGTTCTCGCGCGTCATCGCGACCACGTCGGGCGCGGCGGGATTGGTGGCGCGGTTGAGGGCGTTGAGTTCGAGCGCCATTTTCAAAAGCTTCATGGCTTCGGCGGGTTTGTTCGCGGCCTTCATGCCGGCGAGATCGTACACCGGCTCGGCGTGGCCGGGCATCAACTGCACGAGTCTTTCCAACGTGGCTTCGAGTTTGGGCCAGTTGCTCATCTGCTTGTAAACCTGCGCCACGAACATCACCACCTGCACGTCGTCTTTCGGGTTGGCCATGACGGTATCGAGCAGCCGCACGGCGCTCTCCGGCTGCTGGATCTGGAGGTAGTTGGCGACGAGGTTGAAGGCTAGTTGGAAGTTCGTCGGATTGTTGCGCACCTCGTCCTCCATCTTCTTGAGGTTGGCGCGCATCTTTTCGATCTCGGCATTCTGATCTTTGTAACTGTGCAGCTTGTTCACGAGATCAATCACCTGGCCGTTGTAAGGATCGAGCTTGAGGCACGTCTCGGCCACGATGGTCGCGTCCTCGACGCGTTGAAATTGCAGCAGCAGGTTCACGTAACGGAACACGGCTTCGGGGCTGTATGGACAAAACGCGAACGCCTGGCGGAAGGTGAAGTCCGCCTCCTTGACCACCCGGTCATATTCCGCCCTAGTCTTGGGTTTGTATTCCGGCGGGCAATACGGCGCAATGCGCCACGCATAAACGCCGCCGATGGAGCTGCGTAATTTCGAGAACGCCTTCTGCCCCTGGTCATCGCGGACGAATCTGCGGTCGCCCTTGAAGCCGCTGTAATCGTGGCGGAGATAAGTTTTTTCCACGAACGCCGCGATTTCCTTCACGCTGGTGTCGTAGGTGATCCAGTCGCCGATGAGCCGGCCGGAGAACCGGGACCAGAAGTGGTGGTCGCGCTCCATGACTTCCTCCGGCAGCGAGGGCAGCGGCTGGCGGTTTATTTTCATGATGACGCCGAAGGGCGTCAGGTGCGGATACATCCAGTCCAGCGGGAAACTTTCCTCGACGAAGAATTCGTTGGTCGGATTTTTGTCGAACATCACCTTGGTCAGCAGCCCGTTGATGGCCATGACGGCGACCTGGCCGGAAACCTGGACGCGGTTCTCGATGATCTTCACGTCCTCGCCCGGCCTGATCTGGCGCGGTTCGTTCGGGAAATCGCGGTCGTGCTGCAACCGTTTCTGCGCGTCCTGGAGATATTCCTGGAAGCAGCGCTGTGAATCATCCGGCGTGGCGATGAGCATTTCCTTGGGCGGATAGACGCCTTCGCGACGGCGACGCGCTTCGATGTTCGCGCCGAGTTTGGTGAGCGGGTTGTCGAGCACGTTCAGCGCGAGGCGGGCGAGGAAGTTGGTCTTGTAATTGTTCAACGGATCGCGCTCCTTCGCCGGCCGGAGCAATTCCTGGAAGAACGGCATGTCGTGCTGCGCGCTGCGGTTGTAATGCGAGCGGATGTAATTGAGATACGTGCCGTCGGCGAGGGCGTTTTGCGTGATGATGTAAACGTCGCGCCGGTCGTAAAGCGGATCGAGCGGCTTGCAGTTCGCGGGAATGAAGCTCTCGCAGAAGATCATGTACGTCGGGCAGAAGCGGCCCGGGTCGGTGCCGCCGTAGAGAATGGCGTCGCGGGTCATCTCCGGGTAAATGTATTTCGCCTTCGCGGGGTCCTTCATCATTTCGGCGCGCTGCTTGGGATCGTAGCAGCCGAACTTCCCGTCCGCTCCCTCGAACGGTGGCGTGAACATGTCGTGCCCGAACCAGTAGCCGAAGAGATGGCCGCGCTGTTCGTTGTCGGCCCAATGGGACATGAAGGCATGGAATGGCATGACGGCGAACAGCCCGAGCGCGATCCAGAGCGGCGCGCGTTTTTTGGAGACCGCCGTGACCACGACATAGAGGAACACCAATCCGGCCAGGATCAGCGCCGCGATGACCGGCAGCGCGTATTGATCCGGCTGAAAGACCTTGCCGAGCGCACGGAAGAACGCCGCCAGTCCGCTGAGTTCAGGCTTCTCGCCGAGCAGCGTCACGAACGTCAACCCGAGCGAAATCACCGCCATCAATCCGGCGATGATCAGCATCGTCGTCCGGTCTTCCGCCCGACTTGGACGCGTGGCGAAATAAAGCGCCACGATCGCCACCAGCCAGCAGAAGATTTTCGCGAAGCCGGTGAGCGTGGATTCCTCGATGCCGGAGAGCGGATTCATGAACGTCTGAATGCTCGTCAGCAGACAGACGACGCCGATCACGCCGAGGCCCACGAGGGCGTGATTGTCCGACTCTTCGTCCGGCCGACGGAAATACAACCGGTGTCCGATCAGCACGATGGTCGAACTCGTCAGCACCACGAACACGAACTTGAGAAAGGTGAACAGCGCGGCGGATTCGGTGCCGCGACCCCCGCCAAGTGACGAATGGGTGTCCACCGCCAGCGCAAACACCGCGAGGTCGAGCGCCACCAATCCGCCCAGCAACGCCGCGCGCCGCGCCGTCGCGTAATGCGTCGCCATCGTCGAGGCGATCAACGTCAGGCCGTAGCCCACGCCCATCGCCACGCAAACGTGCGACGCGGTGAAGAACACGCGGATGAGTTCCCGCGCCTGCCGGTCGGGCGGCGGGTTCAACAAGATCAGCAGCAGCACGCCGAGGCAGAGGTAAATGGCCGTGATGCCGATGAGCCAGGCGCGTTCGCGTCTTTGCATCCGCTTGAAATAAAGGAACGGCACGAGCGCGATCAGCGAATAAACCCAGTTGAATTCGTTCACGACGCCCTCGGCGAACATCTGCAATTGCGTGAAGAACCGCAGTGGGTCGCCGATGAAATCCACGGGGTTCGTCTTTTCGTACTGCCCGCGCGTCAGGGCGTGGAAGAAACCCTCGACCGTGCGGGGATAGCCCCATTGCATCGGCGGAATGGTCATGCCCGCCAGCGGCATGTAAAAATAAAACGCCGCGCCCGCGAGCCACATGCCGCCGCAACCCAGCGCGACCAGCCATTCCTTTCCGTGTTTGCGCGTGGTCCAGCCCAACCGGATCAGCGCCGCGAACGCGAGGGCCGCGAGGAAGAGCGCGAACCCGCCCATGCTCGGTGACGCGCACACCAGCAGGAAGAACGCCGCCATGGCCGCGTCGCGGAGAATCTCCGGCATGGTCACTTTGGTGAGCGAGCCAAACCAGACATAAGCCACGATCGAGCAAATGCCCACGACGTTGAAGATCACGTACACCATGGCGTTGGTGTCCGTGAACATCAGCTTCTCCTGTTTCAGCACCAGCCCGCAAAGATAGGTCACCGTAATCCAAGCGAACATCGCGCGGCCCATTTTGTAATCCGCCGCCGCAATCGCCACCACGATGCCCATCGCCGCCACGATCAACGTCTGGTGGTTCGTGAAGCAGATGCCGAAGATGAAAAACGCCCAGTAGAGGTAACGGCGCTGATGCGGCGCGTACATCCAGCGCAGCAGGCAGACGAGCACCAGCATCAACGACACCACGCTGAACGAATACACCTCCACGATGATGGATTGGCTCCACATGTAGCCGTTGAAACCGAGCAACACGCCCGCGACGAAACCGGACACCACGCAAATGGCGTTCTCCGCGCGGTGGCTGATCTCCTTCAATTCCGCGATGCCTTCCATCATCATGCTGCTCCCGCGCGAAACCACGAAGCCCAGCAGTCCGCACGCGAACGCGCCGGCGGCGGCTTCACCCATCGCCACGCGCCACGCGATGTTTTTGATCGGCAACAGCACCGTCCACAGCCAGGTATAAACCGTCCACACCGGATAGCCCGGCGGATGCGGGATGCCCGCGTAAAATGAACCCACCGCCAGTTCGCCGGAATCTTCCAGCGTCAGGTCGGGCGCGAGCGTGTAGTAATAACCGATCCAGACGACCAGCGCGGTGACGAACAAGGTGAGCCAGTCAATCGCGCGAAACAGCGGCGGCGGCTTGCCGGCCACGGTCAGGGCTGGCTTGGCTGCGGGAGTTGCTGCTTTGGGCGCAGGAGTGGCGGCGGGCTGGCCCTTGGCCGCGGGGGTCTTCGGTTTTTCCATGAGTTACAATCAATCGTTCGCCGGATCGGGCGAAACGAAGTGCATAGGAGACGTAATTCCACCCCCATTTGTCCATCCAAAAGTATCCAGCCGGTTGGCCTCGCACTGGAAACTGCCGGGCAGATACGCCGCGTAATTCTGGTTGCTCAGGCTCATCGCCATGAGCGTCGGCCCGTCGCCGAGGGGCGCGCCGCCGTCGCGGACGGGCTGATTCAGCGCCACCACCGTGAGGATCAGGCACGCCGCCGCCGGCACCAGCACCCGCATGAAGGCCGGCTGCCAGAGCGACGCTTCGCGCCGGTCAAAGAGCCGCCGCGCCACGCCCGCCGAGGGGCGGCGCAGTTTCCAGGAGCGCAAGCGCGCTTCCAATGTCTTCGTCTCGTTCATAATTTTCTCCTCGCAGTCCGGCCCGGATTTTTTCCAGCCCGTAACGGTAGCGGCCCGCCGCCGTGTTCGGCGAAATGTCGAGCAAGCCGCCGATCTCGTCGAACGTGAGTCGCTGCCAAATCTTGAGCACGATTACTTCGCGCTGGAGTTGCGGCAGTTCCGCGAGCCGGCGCATCGCGGCGCGTTCCGCCGGCGACTCGTCCGGCCCGCGCTCGAACCACCGGCGCGATTCAAACTCCCGCGTCAGCCGCCGCCAGAGCGAGCGCCGGTGATTCAGCGCCGCGTTGCGAAAGCTGCGGACGCAATAGCGTTCCGGTTCCTCCGGCGGCTCCGCCAGCCGCAGCAGCGCCATGAAAGTTTCCTGCAACACGTCCTCCGCCTCGCCGTGTGAAAGCCCGAGCGCCCGGCCATAAAGAATCAGCCCGGCCGCCTTGGTTTCATACAGCCGCTCGCACCAGTCTCGGTTCGCTTCGTTGCTCACTTTCATCCCATAGACACCAAACCCGACGGATTTGTATAAAAAATGTTTGGCCGGCCAGTTCCGCCTTGGTTGCCCGGTAAGTCGGCTGGGGCATCGGTTTCTGTCAGTTCCCGCGAAATTGTTTCGGAAGGGCGCGGTTTGATAATGCGCCCACGGACGCGCGCCAGCGTCGTGGAGTGCGGTGGCTGGCGGGGAATGGGGCTGACACCGCTTTTTGGGCCAGCAATGTTTCAGAGGCGGAGAAATAGCAGCGATCAGGGAAAGCGGTGTGTGCCCTCCACCCCTCACCCACCGCACTCCACGACGCTGGCGCGAGTCAGGGGACGCGCTCGCTTGCGGGCGTCAGCAACTCCCACTGGCCTTGGGAAATCCAGATTTGCGAACTTGTTTCCTTTGCTGGTGTCCTTCGCTGCTTGCTCCGATGCGGCAAGCTGTGGCTTAATCCGGGCGTGAAGTCCGTCGTCGCTCAAATCAAAAAACTTTCGCGTCTCCGCCCAACCCTCGCGCTCGTGCTGGGTAGCGGCTTCGGGCACGTGCTCGAAGAACTGGATGTGGACGCGAAGATTCCCTACGCCAAACTGCCGGGCTTTCCGCCCGTCGGCGTGAGCGGTCACGCCGGAGAACTTTACCTCGGTCGGCTCGCGAACACGCCGATTGCGGTGTTGAGCGGTCGGGCGCATTTTTACGAAGGTCATCCGATGGAGCGGGTGACGTTCGCCGTGCGCGCGCTCGCGGCGTTTGGGATCCGGGATTTGTTGCTTACGAACGCCGCGGGCGGCGTGAACCGGCGGTTTCGCGCCGGGGATTTCATGGTCCTGACCGACCACATCAATTTGATGGGCACGAACCCGCTGCGCGGCCCGGCGATTCCGGGCCTGCCCCGGTTCGTTGACCTCACACAGGCTTACGATGCGAAGTTGAGCGCGCTGTTGTTCCAAGCGGCGAAGGCGAGCAAGCTGAAATTGCAGCGGGGTGTTTATCTCGCGGTCAGCGGGCCGAGCTACGAGACGCCGGCGGAGATCCGCGCGTTCGCGCGGCTCGGCGCGGACGCCGTCGGGATGAGCACCGTGCCCGAGACGATTGTGGCGCGACAGTGCGGCTTGCGCGTCGCGGCGATGTCGTGCATCACCAACCTCGCGGCGGGCATCAGCAAGTCGCCGCTCTCGCACGAGGAAGTTTTGGAGACCGGCGAGCGGGTGAAACATTCCGGCGCGAACCTGCTGAAAAATTTTGCGAAGCTTTATGGCCGCCATCAATAAACAGAAACTCGTGCGCGCCGCGCTCCGGGCGCAGTCGCGCGCCATCGCGCCGTACTCGAAGTTCAAGGTCGGCGCGGCGCTGCTCACGAAGTCGGGCGAGATCATCGGCGGCGCGAACGTCGAGAACGCGAGCTACGGTTTGACGTGTTGCGCCGAGCGCGTGGCGTTGTTCAAGGCCTTGACGGAGGGGAAAAGAAATTTCACGGCCATCGCGGTCGTCGCGCGTTGCGCCGGCGGCGCGATGCCGTGCGGGGCGTGCCGGCAATTGCTTTCAGAATTCGCGCCGCGAGCGAAGGTCTTCGTCGCCGACAGCCGCGCGCCGAAGGTCATCCGGGAATTTTCCGTGCGCGAACTCCTGCCGGGCGCGTTCAAATTGTAATTTGGAGTTGAGAAAAATGCCTCGCGCCATACTTTGCCACCGGGAAACGGTTCGTCCATGAAGTCCGATGTCATTTTCGATTTTGAGAACGCCGTCTGGCCGGCCTTGCTGGTGGACGGCGGCGGCGACATTGTGCGCGCCAACCACGCGGCCACGATCACCTTCGGCGCCCCGCTGACGGCGGACTCCGCGAAACTCGCCGCGCTCTGGGCGCCGGACAATTGCATCACGGTCGAGAAATTTCTCAAGGACGGCGAGACCGCGCTCGCGCCGCTCACGCCGTTGAAATTGCTTCTGCCCGCCGGCCCGAAAATTTTTTCCGCCCTCGTCGGCCTGCATTTGCGCAACGAGAAGCGGTTTCTGCTGTTGCAACTGCTGCCGGACGTGGCGGAGGTCGCCGGGGTGAAGGCCGCCGCCGACAGCGGCCTGGCGCACAAACAGAAGCTCGATTGCGCGCTCCAGCTTTCGCGCTCCATCGCGCTGGATTTCAACAACGCGCTCACCAGCATCCTCGGCTACACCTCGCTGCTCCTGAGCAAGGCCGAGCCGGCGCACCCGTGGCGGCGGACTTTGCTCGAAGTCGAAAAATCCGCGGCGAAGGCGGCCGAGGTGGCGGCGGACCTCGCGGCCTTCAGCCGGCAGGACAAAGAAGCGCGCGCGCAGCCGGTCGGCAACCTCAACGCCATCGTCCAGCGCTGCGCCGAGTTTTTCCAGAATTCGGAGAAGGAAAAAGTCACCTGGGCGATGCAGATCGAGCGCAAACTTTTTTCCGCCAAGTTCGACGAGGCGAAAATCCAGCAGGCGTTCATGAAGGTCCTGGAGAACGCCGTCGAGTCGCTGCGCGCGGACGGGCGGATCACCATTCGCACGCGCAACGTCGAATTGAACGAGGCGACGCAGGACCGCAACGCGAAGCTCGCGCCGGGCAAATATGTTTGCGTGGAGATTTCGGACAATGGCAGTGGCATTTCCGACGAGGTGATGCCGCGGATTTTTGAACCGTTCTTCACGACGAAGAAAGGGACGCATCGCGGCCTCGGGCTGGCGTGGGTTTACGGCATCGTCACCAATCACGGCGGCGGCGTGGCGGTTTCGAGTCTGCCCGAGGCGGGCACGTCGGTGCGGATTTATCTGCCGGCGCAAAAAAACATCGTCGAGGAACGCGCCGAGTCCGGCACCGATCTGACCGGCACGCAGACGATCCTGATGGTGGACGACGAGGATTTGCTGCTCACGATGGGCGACACGATTCTCTCGTCGTACGGTTACCGCGTGCTCACGGCGAACACCGGCGCGAAGGCGCTGGAAATTGTGACGCGGAAAGAACCGGCGATTGATCTCGTGGTCACCGACCTGGTGATGCCGTTGATGAGCGGGCGCGAACTGGTCGAGCAGATCCGGCGCGTCTCGCCCGAGACGCGCATCATGTGTACGAGCGGTTACGTCTGGCCCGGCACGCGCAACGAGGACGCGTCGTACCTCCAGAAGCCGTTCACCGCGCAGGAATTGCTGATGAAGGTCAAGCACATGCTCGCCAGCGCGCCGAACTGACGTTTTCGTTCGGTCGGCTAGGAACTGCTTGAAGTCTCTTCCAGCCACGAAAAGCAACAAGGCCCAGTCCGACGAGCAATAATGAAAGCGTGCCCGGCTCGGGAACGACCGTGCCTTCGATGCGGAAAGCGGGCACTAACGTGTTCGGGAAAACCTGCCAATCATACCAACCTTCCGTGGTGAAATTGAATTGCCGATTTCCCGCAAACCCTAAAGTTCCACTCCAATACCAATCAAAAGCTGCATTATTCTCGCCATTGACCAGATTCAAGTCCGCCGGCTCCGCAATCAGCCAATAATTTCCACCCGCAATCAGGACGGGTTCGAGCGAAGATGGATAGGTTACCACCAGATAATCAGCTGTGAGGTCGGTCGGATGCACCACCACCGTTTCCAATAAACTGCCCGTGGGCAACCCGCCATTGTCGGCCCGAATGGAAATCGCCAGATTGTTTGTGCCTCCAAAATAAATATTACCCATGGCCAGTGTGATCGAACTTAAAAAGTAGCTCCCGCCGGAAACTTGAAACCGTGCGGCGGTACCCATTCCCATGTTAAAGCTCGACCCCGGGGATTCGACCACCCAGTTGATGCTTCTTCCGCTGCCCCCGTCGTAACTGTCATTCGGGCCAAAGTTGTCAAATACCACCTCGCCGGAAGTCCTTTGGCCAAGCAGGCACAACAGAAACAAGGGCAATAAGAAACTGGATCCGGATAAACATGTCTTCATAAGTGGGCCTTGGTTCGTCACTGCCACAAATTGTATTTGCGGCGTAAGTATTCGGTTGCGGTTGCACGCTGGCTCGTGGTGAGGACCTGATTGTAAATCAAACATTCCACGATGTCGCCGTCGAAGGAATTAAGTCCCACTCCCAGCAAAGGCGAGCCGTTGTAAAAGGCGACAGTGTTTCCAACCCGCGTCCGGACGGTGTTCCCGTTAATCTGAGCTGACCACGTGCCGGGTATGCTATATGGATTGTACAGGTGAGGACTTGCGGTGAGTTGCCACACATTGCTGATGGTGAGAGGGGTGTCTGTGGCGAACGTGTCGATAATGTTGGCCTGCGCATTTGGATAGAGCTCATTTCCTTGCCCAATGCGCCACAAACCCGCGTTGAGGGTGTTGGTTGGCGCTTTCGCCTTCAAGACCACAAACGCCTCGGCTTCGGTGGCATTCGTCCAGGCGCTGCTCGCACCGCCGAATTGAATCTCAAACCAGTTGGTCGTGAAAAACCGAACAACGGGATGATTGTTCAGCGCGTTGGTGGTCGCAAACCAGTAGGGCCGTTTGACATTATCACCTCCCGGATAAGTTACGAGGTTGGTGTTGCCGGATACATCAAGCCAGGAATTCAAGGTGCCGTCATAATTGACGAGTGCACCGTGATCGGCTTTCAACCAAAGTTTAAGTGTCGCCGGGTCCAATGGCATGTCCACGCCGCTGACCGAGGTGGTAGCGGTGAGCATGGCCGTGTATTCAGATTCACCGGCCAAATTCGCCGCGCGGACGCGGTAGTAATACGGCGTGTTGGTCGCCAAACCGGAATCTACAAACGACGCGCCCTCAAGCTTCGCAATCCCGGAAAAATTCGTTCCATCCGCACTGCGCACCACCCGATAAACCGTTTGCTCGTTGTTCGCGGCCATATTCCACCACAGGCTGATTTGTCCCGGCGAGAGCACATTCGCGGTAACATTCGTCGGCGCTTGCGGCAACGTCGCAACAAATTGGTATCGTTCGTTCAAATAACTGCTGACACCTTGCCGCTCATTCGCGTTCAGGACACGGTTGAATAACAAGAGTTCCGCGATATCACCTTCATACCGATTGTTGCCGAGGCCAAGGGCGGGGGTTGCAGGGAACCCGACCTGGTTGGTAGCCGTGGTGAACTTCACCGCCCCATTCAGCCGGGCCGTCCATTCGCCCGCCCGGGTTAAGGGATTGAAGAGATGAAAGTTCGTCAGCCCTTGCGATGTGCTGCCTACCTTACGATCGCCTGATTTCGTGCCGAAGGTCTCAATGATTTCGCCGGAGGCATTGGGATACGAATGATTGCCTTGGCCCATGCGCCAAAATCCGAGTGACCCGGAAGGTTTGTTAGTCGCCACACGTAGAACCACAAAGACCTCGGCTTCCGTCCAGTTCGTGACGAAGCTGCCCAGATAGGTATCGAAAGAAACATTCCCATCGAAGTGAACGACGGGGAAACCGTTGAGGACATTGTTGGTCCAGTAAGGGCGTGTGCTGCCGCTGGCGACGGCATCGTTCGTTTTGCCACTTTGGTCGAGCCATTTGTCAATCCGATCAGGGGAGTTGGTGTGAACGACGGTGGCCATCAGCCACTGCTGCAAATTCGGAATGAGATTCGGCGGCTGGGTGAGTTGGAAGTTTTCCGGAACGTTATTCGCGGTCAGCGGATAGTTGAATGTCTCCAAATCCTCGAATACGCCTCGGGCCACGCCGTCACCATCGGTCGCGCAACCGAGCGCAAAACCGTTCGTCCGCGTCGCCAAGCCGGGATACTGCGGATCCCAATGCTGTCGGACACCTGTTCCGATTCATGTCGGACAGTGTTCCGGGGCTGTCGGACAGTGGTCGGAGCGAAGCGACGCTCTGGAGGAGTGATAAAGGGGTGTCCGACAGGAGTCAAGGTTTGGCCCCACTTTTC